>JBFIJS010000406.1:0-4671 GCA_041600595.1 Saprospiraceae bacterium
CCCCGATCGGGTCGATGAGAATCCCTTCCCATTTTAAAACGTTGGCGGTGCTGCGGTTGAGAGGAACATTGCGGAGGATAGGGGCAATCACCGTCGGGCCCGTCACGATGATCAGCGCCGAAAATTGCAGGGAAACGGCCCAGCTTAAATCCAGAATAAAGTGCGCCGCAATAGCCGCTCCGATCAGCGTAACCAAAGATCCTACTGAGATCAATGCCAGTACCGACGGGCCAATGGATTGTATCTCCTGGCGTTTCAACGTAAGCCCGCCTTCAAAAAGGATGATCCCGATGGAAAGAGAAACAAAATTGAACAGGTATTGGCCCGGAAACAACCCTACGCCGCTATCCTCCTGGTACATGGGTTGGAGCAGTTTATTTCCATTTTCCGTCCATAGGGTAGATAATGGGCCAACCGCCAACCCGATCAGCACGAGTGGCAAAATAGCGGGAACTTTCATCCGCCAGGCGACCCATTGGGCCAGTATCCCTAAAATAATAATTCCTGCAAGTTCAAACATAGTGAGTTAAGAGGTGTAAAGTGTAGGGGTTGGATGTAAAGCTAATTCGAAGGTTCGGGGGGAAAAATAGGGATTTTTTTTGGATAGGGCTCAATCGGTCGGTTTCCCTAAAAAAATCTTTTGCTTATCCCTAACTTGCGGCCCGAAATTATCATGGCATTGATGCCTGACTACGCTGTAACAAACGTTTCTTAAAAAATGAACGGAAATATGGACCGAAAAAACAAACGGGCCATTAAGTTCTTTACTGCCCGGCACAACGAGGTTGTAAGCTGCACCCTGAACTGAAGTCAATCTTTTTGCAACTCCCTCAAGTGCCCCTCAAGGGATTTTAAAGAAACTTTTGTTTTAGCGTATAAAATACCGTGTAATTTAAGTATGTTTAAAAAATGCGGAGCAGGAAAAGTCGCACTTTTGGCAACACCCGGAAAGCCTGCCTCAAGGGATTTTAAGGGGCGGCGTCGTCCCTTAAAATCCCTTTGGGCCGAGCAGTCTCATGCCTCAAAGCGAAGTGAATCCTTCGGCCCACATGCAGAGAAAAAAATTAAAGCAAATTTAAATTACACGGTACTAAATACCGGAATACCATTAAAAGTTTAGCTACCCTGTTTTCCATTCTTTTCCATCCGCTATTGATGGTAACCTATATGCTGGTCCTGCTGCTGCTGGTCAACCCGTATCAGTTTGGGGTTTACAGCATTGCCGATCAGGGGCGGTTGTTGCTGCTCGTTTTCCTTTCCACCTTTGCCATGCCGGCCTTTGCCCTGTTTCTGATGCGCTCGTTGAACATGGTATCGTCCATTTCTCTGGAGGACCGCCACGAACGCATTGGTCCTTATATCATCACCGGCGTATTTTACATGTGGATGTTTATCAATTTCAAAAACAACCAGTCCATTCCGTTCGCCTTGACCGTTGCTACCCTGGGCGCGACGATCGGGCTCTTTTTTGCTTTTTTCTTCAATAATTTTACAAAAATCAGCGCTCACGGCGTGGGCATGGGCGGATTGGTTGGCTTGTCGGCGATCAATTCCATTTACATGAGCTTTGACACCTTTACCCTTAATACCTGGCTGTTTGGGTCATTGGAAATAAGTACCAACTTCGTGGTGGTGGTGGTCATCCTGCTGGCAGGTATGGTTTGTACGTCGAGGTTGTTACTCAAGGCCCACACGCCCGGACAAGTGTACGGTGGACTGCTGGCGGGGTTCATATCGCAGTTTATCGCTTTCTGGTACCTGCACGGGTAACCACCGGTGCGTCAGGTCCGACTGCTTGTGAAACGACCTCTACACTCCAGGCTTCCGCCTTTTCTGCAAATTTTTCCTTTGTCGTTTTCCAAACACTCTTAAACAAGTCGGAATGCCGGTAGGCGTTCAGTGCCGCTTCGTTTTCCCAAAAACTGTACGTGAACAAAACGTTTGAGCCAGCCACTTCCCGCCACAATTCCAGGTGATGACACCCCGGACGGTTCCTGATCTTATCTTTTATTTTTTCAAAATCTTCCAAAAAAGCCGGGACCGCTTCGGGCCGGAATGTCATTTTTACGATGCGTTTGATCATATCTATCAGATTGGTGTATGCCGATTCTGCGGGATGACATTTAGGAAAATGGGGCCACTCCAAGTTCCTCTATAATTTCAAGCAAATTAGCGGGGCACTTGAAGTGACCCGCTAATCCCGTTATGTGGAAATAAGGCCTTTGGACTTCCCATAGAGATTCTCAAAGAGCCAGAAATTTATTACAACGCGTGCTTACTCCACAGTTACTTTCCCGTTCACGCCTTCGACCCCCAGAAATTGACTGGCCGAATTGGTGATTTCGATGACCACCGGCTCGTTCTCGAAGGAAAATGCTGTAGTCTTGCCCGATTCGCCAATGGCTTCGAAGCAAACGTCGTACAACTTAAAGCCGTCCGGCTTGGTGATGCCTTGCACCTTCGGATCGAACCAGGAGTAAGCCAGAATGCCTTGGTCGACCGCCCGGGGGCCAAAGTTGGTGACCGTCAGTCCGGGCAATCCGAAGTTTTTTACTTCCTTGTATTGCAAAACCTTTGGATCCCATTTCATAGTGTACTGCATGGAAACGATCTCGTTGAACTGAGAAGCCGTGACCGACAGGCAGGTTTCCGTTCCGCGGGCAGCTTTTTCACTGGAAATCCGCATGGGAAGTTTGCCAACTTCCACGGGCTGGTTCGGAACATTGGACGGCGCGGGTGCGACCCCCTCGGGCAATTTGGGGCTTTTCAGCGCAGCTTCCCGGGCAGCTTCCCGGGCGGGATCGTCGCTGTTACATTGGACAAAGAAAAAGATCATGCACAGGGCCATCATGGCCTTGATCAATAATGGAGTCTGGTTGGATTGCTTCATGTTTTTTATTTAGCTTTTGTCAATTTACGTTTATGGATCGGGGCCACGTTGCCGGTATCAGGCAGGCCATTCGATGGTGTAATCATCCACCAGTAAGGGCGACCACTGAATTTCGGAAACCCGGCCTTCATCGAGCCAAAGAATAATGCCGGTAGATTCGGAGGCGATCATATCCTGATCGGGGTCGAGGTTGTCATACTCCAGGTCGTCCATACCCATGCCGTTCAGGGCCCGGATCGCCTCGAGGCGGTTCAGTCCGATCAGGGCTTTTCCGTGCAACAGGTATTCGTCGGACGTCACTGATAAACTCCCCAGTCGCCAGCCGTCCGATTCCTCAAAGCCGAGGGATAATTCCAGGTCATCGTAGTGCCAGGCCTCGCTTTTTTCTTTTCTGATGTGTCCCTCAACTTCCTCATCAACCTCGTCGGGTTCGCCCAACAGCGATTTGACTTGTTCGCGGCTGAAGCCGAATTTGATGGTACCAAGACCGGTACCGGGAATGATGCTTGTTTGCGTAATAGCCATTCGGAAAGAATGTTTTATAAAAACGGGGCGCATCCGGTTTGGACAAATTTTTACCTTATGCTCAAAACCGCCACGTCCCGGACGTTAAAATTTCGGGTGCTCACCAATCGGCACCTATTTAATTTTGATAGTCCCCGTTTCGGTCCGGAGATCCAGAAAGGCGCTCGCCGCATTGGAAATTTCGACCACGGTAGGTTTACTGGTAAATTCCACGCGTGTTTCACTTCCGGCTGCTCCGATGGCCTCAAAACACATTTCATACAGGGATACGCCATCGTCTTTGGAAATACCCATTAGTTTCTGGTCGTACCAGGAAAAGGTAATGATGCCCTTTTCGAGCAGGTGCAAGCCAAAATTGCGGGTGTCCATGCCCGGCAGGCCAAAGCTTTTAAACTCTTTAAATTTGAGAACTTCCGGGTTCCAGTTCATGCTGTATTGGATGGTGAGAATTTCTGCAAATCCACTGGCCGTAACGGTCAGGCAGGCAGTCTCGTTGCGCTCGACTTCCTGCTCTGCCACGCTCAAAGTCAGGGTTCCTGCGGATGGCTCCGGGATATTTTTTTGCCAGAGCGGAACGCAGTTTTCAGATGGATGGACAGGCCGTGGGGCTACCGAAAAGGCCGCCCAGAATGCTGAAGTTATTAGCAATAACGCGGGAAAGAATCGTTTTTTCATATTCAAAGTTTAGGTTGAAAACTTTTCAACAGCGATGCTCAAAAAACATACCTGCCGGGTTTTGTGTCAAATTGGCAGCAGACAGGAATTTTGTATCGCCGGATAATCGGTTTAGTTAAAAATTTTGGGCATTCCCAAAGCGTGTTTGGTTACTGCAGCACCAATTGATGGAGCGACTTTTTTTATTCTATCCAAAAAAGAATGCCGATATAGTCTTCCATCGCTGCGGTATGCTTGCCGTCTGCCTTTTCGGCATCTGCATGCTCTTTTAATTTCCTGATAAAGAGTCGATGTTCTCCTCTTGGTAAAAAACTTACATCCAACACACTCAGAAGACCAGGCTCATTTTTGTTTTTGTGTAAATGAAACCTAAAAGCAGGTTGTTCAAAAATACTGTCGTTGACAGCTATTTCAAAAAGATTAGACAGGCAATAAAGGGACGAGTCCGCAGTTTGCCTGCGTAAATCTTCCTCTTTTTTGTCGATTGTTATTTTGATGTCGGTCGCAACTCCATTTTCCCGGAAAGGGGTGACGTCCGGACATTGTGTAGCTAATAATTTATCGTCCGTCAGTGGCCGGTA
>JBFIJS010000407.1:0-4654 GCA_041600595.1 Saprospiraceae bacterium
CCCGAATACCGGCACGCCGGTGCCGGGTGGGCTTCGTTTTTCGGAAGCCATATTTTTGATCAAATTACTGGTGGAAAGCGGACGGGAAATCATCGGATTCGATCTATGTGAAGTGGCCGGAATGGGTAACGACTGGGATGGCAACGTGGGGGCCCGGGTACTTTACAAGCTTTGCAACTTTATGGGAAAATCCAGGCAGGCATGACGGAACTCTTACATTGGGACGCACAGGTATTTCATCTTATCAACACGGGTTGTTCCAATACCTTTTTCGATTATTTACTACCTTTTTTGCGCAACAAATACACCTGGTTCCCCTTCTATCTTTTTTTATTATCCTTTTTTCTGATTAATTACCGAAAAAAAGGGGTGTATATCGTTCTGGCACTAGCACTTTGTATCGGCCTGTCGGATACGACGAGCAGCCACCTGGTAAAAAAGAGCGTCAAGCGGCTGCGGCCATGCAAAGTATTGGAACAGGCCGACGATTTCAATTTACTCGTGCCTTGCGGCAGTGGGTATAGTTTTCCTTCGTCCCACGCTGCCAACCATTTTGCCATGGCTTTTTTTCTAATCTTTCTGTTGGGAAAAAAGCACCCCTGGGTAAAGATTCCTTTATTTCTCTGGGCCTTTTCTATTGCCTTCGCTCAGATCTATGTGGGGGTTCATTTTCCCATTGACATTCTGGCGGGTACCGTATTGGGCAGCGTCATTGGCTGGGGTACGTTCTATGCCTTCAGGAACCAGGTATGCCTGAATCATTTACCGGAAAACAACTCTTTGGCCGAATTGTAAAACAAGTTGCCAAATGCGTAATCGCCAATAATTTTAGGGGTACTGTTGCGTTTTAGTGTCCCATAAATTGACCCATAATAATCACGACCGGCTCACCGGTAACCATTTAAAAATAACGGCGTAAGGAAATTTCGCCTCATTCATTGAATGACTCAACACGACAGACATGATTAAAAGCCTACGAATATTTACCTGCCTGCTCCTCTTTTGTTTGTTTTTTAATGAAAGTGGATTGGCACAGCAACAACGATTCAAAGCCGGGATCATCGCCGGCCTCAATGCCTCACAGATACTGGGAGACGACTCTGGCGGCTACAACCGGCTGGGCCTGCAGGGCGGCCTCCGGGCAATCACTATTCTGACTCCCAAATCCGACCTTTTCTTTGAAATCCTGTACTCGCAGAGGGGTAGCCGGGAAAAACTGGGGTCCCCGCTTTGTTTCAACGGACAAATTGATATTGTCACCGAATACATCGAAGTGCCGGTTATGTTTACATTCAAAGACTGGCTGGACGAGAAAGGAGATTTTTATAAGGTACAAGTCAGCGGCGGACTATCCTATGGCCGCCTGCTCAGTGCCTCTGCCATCGGCTCCTGCCACGATGAACTGACCGATTCTTTTAACAAAAATGACCTCAGTATTGCTTTTGGTGCTTCCTTTTTCACCAATGAACACCTGACCTTTGGAGCTCGTTGGTCAAGATCGCTGAATCTGCTTTACAATCGTGAAAAAGGCCCCTTTTCCCCCATCAACCCTTCCGATCCGGATTCGCCTTTGACTACTGATAATAATCCAAATTCCTTGCGGGGGTTTTTTCTGAGTTTCCGGGTGGGGTATATTTTTTAACAAAATTTATGAAAAAAAATTAAAACCATCGGGATAAATCATTGTTTATACATGGAAATTTTTATGTAGTTTTGCCCCCGCTATTACGAAACGCTCCTCTACAATCTAAAAACAGCAACTTTCAGAATATTCATCAAATCACGCCTCTGACTTTACATAACATAGTCCCGGAAATTGTGAATTAGTCAAATTACCGGAATTCAGTCTCCTTGTTTGGCACGTTATTAATACATTTTTTATCACAAGCATAGGAATGGACCAACCCCCTTCCAAATAAAATAAGTGCATCCCCTTTAAACTCACGAGAAATTGTTTTCATTTGGTTTTTTACGGTCAGGCGAATTTCGTCTGGCCTTTTTTATTTCTTCACTTCCAGGCGGTAGCCAACCCCGTGCACGTTCTTGATTGCCACCGACCCGTCGCCTTCCAGGGCTTTCCGCAACCGGGATACGAAGACATCCAGGCTCCGTCCGACGATCAATCCTTCGTCACCCCATACCGCAGCAAGGATTTCCTCTCTTTTCAATACCTGATCGGGATGTTTGGCGAAATGGTGCAATAGTTTATTTTCCCGGAAGGTCAGGTTTTTCTTCACGCCATCTTGTACTAAATACTGGTTTTTAAAATGTAAGACAGTGGAACCCATCACGATCTTGTCGCCCTGTACGTCGGCCGATGCCGGACGTTTCGACGTTTTATTTTTTCGGTTGAAATACACCTGCACTAAAACTAATACCATAAGCCATCCGGTAAGCGACCAAAACAGAGGGCCTTTCCAGGTATGCCATTCTTTTTTGTCGAAAGTAATATTGATGATACTACAACTCAGGTTTTGCTCCCTACCCCGGCAAGCGATCTCTTTGTTTTCAAGGGCCGCTAAATGGTATCCGAGTATCAGGTCACCGGTTTCACAGCCGGTTATCGAAACATAGTAGGGCTCCGACACGCCGAGGCTTTTTAGTGCATTTTCCAAAACATACGGGAGCGTGTCGTAATCAAATCCATTTTCCATTTTCAGCGAGAATTCGCTGGCCATTTGATGATGCCGGACTGGTTCGATGGTCGAAGTGTCGTTGCCTTCTGCGGCAAGCAGAATATGGGCCGTTTGCCGCATGGCTAAGTTGATCCGGTCCGACCATTGTCGCTGATCGATTTTATTTTGCCGGGGTATCCAGATCCATTGTGCAGCCAGTAAACCGGCGATAGTCAGGAGGAATGATATGATGGCTATTTTTTTCATCAAACTAAAATTTATCAGTCTATTTGATCTTTTAGAAACGGGAGCAGGTTCAGACACTTCTCTGTGGTAGCAAATAAGCTCATGGATATCTTACCAAGTCAAATTTACGTTCGTTTACCTAACTAATACCGGCTTTTACAATTCGTTTACACTGTTTTACAGCGATTTAAACATTGGTATTTCTATTCTCCTCTTTTTTGTGGTGAGCATTTATTTAATAATTTTAAAAAATCCATCACATGAAAAATGTCAAATTTCTCTTTTGCGCTATCGTTGCTTTATGTTTCAACAGCCTGGTATTTGCCCAAAACAATGAGCTTGCCTGTAGAAAAGCCAGCGTCGTTCCTTTCAGCAATTGCGCCGCTATTTTACTCAATGATAAAGTTTTGGTAGATGAATACTCTCCAGAAGGACAGTGCGAAGTATTTTCGGAAATGACAGGCAGTTTAAAAGTGGCTACCGTCGATTTCTCCCTGGATAACTTTTGCTTGTCGATGCCTGTCATGTTTAAAGTGGCGATAAAAAACGAACAAACCAATACCCTTTGGCTGTACTCGGAGAAAAACTTTTTCGAGGTGCCAATAGAGGATGTTCTGAAAAAATGCCAGCGAGGCGATCGGATTATTTTGGTCACGGTCGATCAGGAATATGCTTTGCCCCACCACGAAATTGCTATAAACTGGGGTTGCTAACCTGACTGTCATGCGCTGCACCCTGGCTGGCTGAAAAGGTGGCTACGGACCAAAAAAAATCCCGAATCATGCGTGACTGCAGTATTCGGGATTTTTTTATGCTCTTCCATGGCTGGCAAGAGCAGATCGTCAGGATCGTCTTAAAACTTTGAGATCAGCTTGGAGCCCAGTGGCCTTCCATCTTCTGCCGATAACTGCACGAGGTAAGTACCGGCCGACAAATTGGCAACATCGTACCAATTGCCACCCTGCACCGGCAAATGAATCAGGCGCTGTCCGAGTGTACTAAACACGGTCAGGAAAGCTACTTTTTCAGTCTCCCCTTCGATAGCGAAAAGCCCGGAGGTCGGATTTGGAAAAACTTTAAACTGTATCTGCTGCACTTCTCTGGTGCTGGTCAATTCGGAATCATACACGTAAACCGCCGTGGCATTGATGCTTGGGTCAGCCACATCCTTTACCGTTACTTCAATCAAGGCATTACCATCCCAGGTCATCGTTGGGTACAAGTGTACATCCATTCTTCCCGGAGTAGCCGGTGGCAGGTCAAACTGGATAGAATCCACTGAAGAAAGGTAGCACAGGTTGATGTCACAAACTGCGGAAGTCCAACCGTCAGGAATGACCACTTCTTTACGCACCCACCGGAAGGTGGCGGTGGCATTTGCCGAACTGGTAACTTCATTGTGAATGACTATGTCGGGAATACCGTCAGCAACTTCTGAGTACAGGGTATCAGCATTGAAGGAAAGCTGGGCATTTGCCTGTACAGCAAACATAGCAAGCAGCATAAAGGAAAACAGGTGTATATTTTTTTTCATAATTAAGATTTTGAATGATCGTCTCTAAGCTGCAACGAATTACATACAGTAGAAATCAACCAAAGAATGAATGAACAAAAATAGGTTTTAAAAGAGGTTTCGGTCCGTGACACACGCCAAAGTTATTGTTAAGTATTGGCAAATCAGCATCTTTTGTTTTTTCAAAACCAGTTTTGGGCGATTATTTACTGTGTAACAAAAGTTTCTTTAAAATTTCACTGATTCATGTGGGCCGGAAATTTCACCTTATCATTGAGGC
>JBFIJS010000408.1:0-4653 GCA_041600595.1 Saprospiraceae bacterium
CACCAGGTTTTGATCCAGCGATCCTCCCCGAACGGATAGTCCGTTGCTTGCTTCTCCCGCAGAACCCACGCCGGCCAGCATGGTCAGGCTTCGCAGCACATCCACCTCACCGATGGCCGTTGGCAGCATTTTCATTTTCAAGGCAGACAATTGCTGCACCCCCATCATCGTCCGTTCCACGTTTTGCCGGGTTCCCTGACCGATAATGGTTACATTCTCCAGTTGAAAACCTTCTGCTATTAATTTGACCGTGAGCGTTTTGTGGTTGTCCAGCAAAATGGTGGCAGTGTCTGTCTGATAGCCGAGGCAGGAGGTGACGACCTGATACTGCCGGGAGGGAAGTTGCAGGGTCAATTCGCCATTCTCATCCGTGGAACCGCCACAATCGCAGGGCACAATAAAGACGTTGGCAAATTCAACCTGACCGGAGGTCGCCTGATTGATTGCTTTTATTTTGAGGTCAAAATCCTGAGCCTGCAATCCGATAGTCAGACCAGCATGGATTAAAAAAAAGAGTAGTTTGTATTTCATAAATAAAGAAAGTGGACGGGTGAGAGTTGACAAAAAGGCGGCAGCGATCAGGGCCAGCCCGCAGGTTTGGTGGACGTCCGGAAGCGGCTTTCTTCACAGGGATAGGAAACAGGACAACCGATACAGGTTTCGGTTCGGATAATTGGATCGGGAGTCAGTGGCACCCCTGGCAAATCAGACCGGTCGATATAGACATTTCTGGTAGAAATAGCAGCGGCGGAGAATTGTCCCAGAATAAATTCATCGGGGTCGTCGGGGTTGAACAGGTTGCCTAACAGCGCAGCCGGCGGCGGTGCGTTCAAACCGCTGCTCTCGCTGATCAGATTATTGATCACCTGGTAATATGCATAGGACGATTCGCTTAAAGACAACTGTTGAATTTGAATCAAAACATCCTGGCGGCGATAATAGGGCAGGACGGCAATCTCCCTTCCCACTATCTGAGCCCCGTCCGAAAGGCGATCATCAAAAGTGGGTAGTTCTTCTCCGTACCTGATCAGCCAGCAGGCGGGATCGCATAAATAATCATAATAAGGCGGTATAAACCCTGACGTGAGGGCCTGGCACCTTCCATCCCGGTAAATCCCCCGGATGCAGGTTTTGCAGACCAGTTGCGGTTCGTATGTCCGGTATTTCCACAAATAATAATTCGGCTGGCCGGGTGGGTCTTGCCAGGTTAGCCGAACACTGTGCCCGGGAATGTAGCGGTCAAACCCGATGTCAAACTTTACTTCCGGGGAAAATGCTACTCCGACACTGTCAATTGCAACCGATGGTGCCACGGTATCGGGTTTGGACTCCACCCGCCGACCATCTTGCAACGTGATGTATAACTTCCACACCTCCCCTGCCCCAACGGTAAAATCCGGGGGGCCGGCGTACACCCCGGGGCTCTCTTCCACAAATTCAACCATGGCCCCGGTGCCCGGATTTTTCAGTTGAACGACCGCATTGGAAACGTTTTCGGACCGGTAATCCCTTTGGTCATAAAATGATTTTTTGATAGAAACAGACGAAAAGCCAGGCTCCGACAAGGCAAAGGCGTCGATGAAAAGGAGGTCATCCTGAAAGTCGTATTCCGGAGTTACCGGATCGACACAACCACCAACAAATACCTGTAAAACACCGAGAGCGATTAAGAGAATAAAGCTATTTTTGATCATGTAAAATGTAAATACAGTGTGAAATAATAACCTGCCGGGCACATGAAGGAAATAAAAAAAGATGAACTTTTCCAGCCCCGCATTCAAGGTTTTTTTCGTGGTGTATGAAAGTAAAAAACGCAGCGGAGGGTTGGAGAAGTCCCGAAAACTCCCCTTGGGAAGATTCGGATTTTTATCAGGTATGGATGATTGCTGACCTGCAATTCACTTCTACACCTGGTCAACAGGGCGTCTCAAACTTTCGTCGCAAAGTAATTATAATTACCAGATATCTTGGCACTAACAACTATTTCCGCGAAAACACCCGACCTGTTGTGCATTGGTTTCCTTTGCCACGACCTGCACGAAGGCACCTATATATTGGGAGGTACGGCTTCGTATGCCAGTCTGCTCGCCAGCCGGTTAGGTCTTCACACTGCCGTTGTTACCAGCGTCGGCAAGGATTTTAAATTTTTGGACTTGTTTCAAAAAGAAGGGATTGAACTGGCTATCAAACCTGCTCCGGCTACCACCGTTTTCCAAAATATTTACCAGGACGGCAGCCGCAGCCAGTACCTTCTGCAGCGTTCGGCGACCCTGCTGCCTGCCGATGTACCGATGCATTGGAGAAGCGCACCGGTGGTGAAATTTTGCCTTATCGCCGACGAAGCCGACCTCTCTTTGTTGCATGCTTTTCCCGGGGCATTGATCGGGGCAACCATCCAGGGTTGGCTGCGACAGTGGGACCGGTCGGGGAAAATTTCTCCCAAAACTATCAACTGGGAATTATTGCAACCGGTCGACATCGTATTTATGAGCGATGCCGATCTCCCCGACCCGGCAGCCGTTTTACCCGCACTAACCAAAATAGTCAGGTTGGTGGTCATGACTAAAGGAGCCAACGGTGCGACTGTTTTTCAACAAAACGAAGCCTTCAGTTTTCCCTCCTTTCCAGTGGAAGAGGTGGACCCGACTGGTGCCGGAGATGTTTTTGCCACGGCTTTCCTGATTCACTATGACCAGACAAAGGATATTGCCCTGGCGGCCGCCTATGCGCATGCCGCCGCCTCCATCGTGGTGGAGCACCCGGGCGCAAAAGTGCCGGACAAGGAGGAAGTAGAGGTGCGCTACCAGGCATACCAACATTCCTTTTTCGGCTAAATAAACTGACTCCCCTCAACCAGTTATTCCCGTTTTTCTACCAAAAATCGAAATCTACGGGCAGTTATGTCCTCATGTCCGCAATTTTGCCTCATTCAATTTCAAGAACAAAAAAAAACATTTAAGCACTCTATGAAAAGAACCATTTTACTTATTGATGATTGCGATATGATGCTACGCTTTCTCACACCAGTTTTAAACTCCGAATTTGAAGTGGTCTCTCTAAAAAACCCTATTGACGGAATCCTGTGGTTAAAAACCAATCCCAGTCCGGATTTGATGATTCTCGATCACGACCTGCCGGGCCTCACAGGGTTAGAATTGCTCCAAAATCTTCGAAAAGACGACCGCTGGCAAAACATACCGGTGATCATGTTGTCAGGGATAAAAGACGTAGAAAAACGGTGGCAATGCCTGCAGTTTGGCGCAGACGACTTCCTTTCCAAACCGTTTCATCCACGGGAATTAACCCTACGGGTTCACATGGCCCTCAACAAAGCGAACAGTCCGGCAATGGCTTGATTACAACAAGTCAGCTGCCTGGTTTGGCCGGTCCTTTTGTGCCAGCCCTACATGTCTGCCAACATTGACATTAGGACTTGTCATTTACACAAACAACAACTTTGTCGTGCGGTATTTTCCGGCATAACAGCCGTACTCAAAACGAAATGATTTGAAAATATCCTTTTTCAATAATCATTTTGTCCGGGGTATCTGTTGGAGAAAAAAGAGTTAACTCTGTCTCCGCCATTCCAGAATGGGTAAAACCGCATGCACAGTATTTCTTAAATTCTTTTTTTCTAACATGCACAATACGAACTTAACACTTTTTGCTCCCTCTGACACCACCAATGAAAAACACGCTTTCCGATTGACGAAACGCTTTTTTGATGTATTGGTCTCAGCTTCTTTGCTGCTTTTGCTGTCTCCACTTTTTATGCTGATCGCATTATTAATCAAACTGGAAAACAAAGGCCCCGTTTTCTACACTTCAAAACGTGTAGGCGAAGGTTACCACATCTTTGACTTTTACAAGTTTCGATCCATGCGGACGGACGCTGATAAAATGTTGGAAAAGATGAAACAGATGAATCAATACGCACAAGCGGAACCAGCCAATAACACGGAAATTCCGCATATAACCTGGACGTCGCATCAAGAGGGGCTGGTTTGTGACGAAGGAATTATACCAGATCAGGAATGGTTGAAAATGGAACAGGCCGAACAAAAGAAAGCTTTTGTGAAGTTTAAAAATGACCCGCGGATTACCCGGGTTGGTCAGTTTATCCGCAATACCAGCATCGACGAATTACCTCAGTTGCTCAATGTGCTCAAAGGTGATATGTCGCTCGTTGGCAACCGCCCGCTTCCGTTGTACGAAGCGGCCAAGCTAACTTCCGATCGGGCCGTAGGACGCTTTTTGGGGCCAGCCGGCATCACCGGCCTTTGGCAGGTGACCGAACGGGGAGGAGGAAAAGGAGACCCAGACAGCCGCAAGCAGCTCGATGTGTATTATGCAGAAAATTGCAGCCTGAAACTGGACCTGTGGATTCTCCTGCGTACCCCCATGGCAGCTTTTCAGCAGGAAAATGTGTAATCATCCAAATTACTATTCAGGTGGGAATCTTACACACTTGCCCGAGTCGGGCAACAATAACCACCGGCGGACGCAACAGTCAGTTTCTGACCAGTTGGGTGCGGTCGTCGGTGGGACTGACAGGAAAAGAGTCTTGGAGCAGAACGATGCGATCCCAGCTTACAGCACCCGCAATCGATTGATAAGCACAGATTTATGAGCCCGGCTGATTGGAATGACCGA
>JBFIJS010000409.1:0-4653 GCA_041600595.1 Saprospiraceae bacterium
GGTGAAGTACAGCCAGCCGTTGGCGTCGAAGTATCGCATATGGTTCTGGCCGATGGTGGCCTGGAACGTCCGCTGCCAGGCGGTGATGTCCTCGTGGTACGGTTCCGATGCCGGCGCAAAGTAATACGGTGCATCGTAATACTGTTCGTGCAGGTCGGCAACCACGTGAGGCAGCCAGCTATTGTAAACAGCGAGTCGGTTTTTACTTTCTACTTGTGTCGCCCATGCCCAGTCCCGGTTGAGGTCGAAGCAATAGTGGTTCACCCGGCCACCGGGCCAGGGTTCGTTGTGTTCTCTGGCATGTGGAACGGGATCGGGCTGGTCCGGACTGGCCTGGCGGTACCAGGAAGTGTAGCGGTTGTATCCGTCAGGGTTGACGCTCGGCTCGATCAGGACGACCGTATTTTTCAGCCACTCCGCCGTGTTGGCATTGGCAGGATTGGCCAGTTCATAGACCACCTGCATGGAGGCTTCCGACCCGGCTGCTTCGTTGCCGTGTACACTGAAGCCCAGCCAGACAATCGAAACGGGAGCGGAATCGCTTGGCTTTCCGTCCAGCAGACCTGCCAGACGCAGGTTGTTCTGCTTGATCTCCTCGATGCGCCGGAGATTTTCCGGCGTGGAAATAACCGCCAGCACCTGCGGCCGCTGCTGGTTGGTTCGGCCAAATTCCTGCAGCTGTACCCGGTCGCTGTTGGCGGCAACGTGCTGGTAGTAATCTACCAGCATCGCGTGTTCGGTGAACTGTTCGCCGAGGCGATGGGGGAGGAATTCGTCGGGTGCCTGGAGTTGGGCGTTCGCAGCAAGTGCGAAGAAAAAGGAGAAAAGCAGTACGGTTAATTTTTGCATGCGCTGATTGATTAGTTTTTGTAAAAAGGCACTTTTACCACCACGGCTTCTAACCGCTTCTTGCCAGCTACGATCCTGATTTCCGTTCCCTCGGTGGAAAAGGCGGTCGGTACGTATCCCATGCCGATGGGTTTGTCCAGAGAAGGCGATTGGGTGCCGGATGTGACGATGCCGATCTCATTGCCATCCGTGTCTTCGATGACATAGTCATGGCGGGGTACGCGGCGGTCTTTCACTTCAAAACCAACGAGTTTTCGGGCAACGCCTTCGGCGCGTTGTTTTTGGAAAATTTCTACGGAGTTAAAATCGCCTTTTTTCGTTTTGGTGATCCAGCCCAGTCCGGCTTCGATGGGCGAAGTCGTATCGCTGATGTCATTGCCATACAGGGCAAAACCCATTTCCAGCCGGAGGGTATCGCGGGCACCCAGACCAATGGGTTTGATTCCCAGATCCTTGCCGGCCGCAAAAACGGCGTCCCACAGTTTTAGCAGGTCCTTGTTTTCGACGTATAATTCAAACCCGCCCGACCCGGTGTAGCCCGTTGCGGAAATGAGCACGTTTTCGATACCGGCAAATGTACCTTTGGCGAAGGTGTAGTATTTCATACTTTTTAAATCAACATCGGTCAGGGATTGCAGGGCTTCGGCGGCTTTCGGGCCTTGCACGGCCAGCAGCCCGCAATTGTCGGAGATATTGATCAGCTGGGTGTCGAAGGTGTTGTGCTGCGAAATCCAGTTCCAGTCTTTTTCGATGTTGGAGGCATTGACGACCAGCATGAAAGCCATTTCCCCTTCCGAGCACATATCTTCCGGCAACCGGTACACGAGCAAGTCGTCCACGACACCACCGTTATGGTTGGGCAGGCAGGAGTACTGGGCATCGCCGATATGTAGTTTGGAAGCATCATTGGAAGTAACTTTCTGCACGAGGTGGAGGGCTTCTTTGCCCCGCACGATGAACTCTCCCATGTGGGAAACATCGAATACGCCGACGCCATTGCGTACGGTGTGGTGCTCCTCCCGGATGCCTTCGTAGGAGATGGGCATGTTGTACCCGGCAAACTCGGCCATCTTGGCGCCGAGCGAAATGTGCTTGTCAGTTAGTGGTGTTGATTTCATAGAAAATAATAGGTTAGGATTTATTTTGAAATGGGACGCAAGTTCAAAAATTTTTTCTTGTGTTTAAAATCTGAATGCTCGTCCACATCCACCAATCCGTTTTTTATCAAATGTGCATTTAAAAAAGTCCGGTTTTTTAAATATAGATAACAACGACTTTCCCCGTCGCTGGCGGGTATTTTTTTATCAAACCGGAGGTACACTTTCTGGCCTTTGGTTTTGGTTTGTAAAAAGGCAACGGCTTCGGCGCTGGTTGCTTTTTTTTCCTGAATGCCCAACAGCCGGATGGTTGTTCCGTTGGTGAGTTCCACCTTTTCCGGAGAAATAATATTTTTTACCGAAAAATATTCCTCTCTTTCCGGGCTTGCTTCCTGGCCGATTTGTGATCCAAACTGCTTTTTTTTCGGGTCTATCTTTTTATCCAGTTTTAACGGGTCGGTAAAAATATACGGCAGGTTTTTGATGGCATCTTCGGGGTTGGCGGTCAGCTGGTCCTGTAGAAAATCAAAGGAAGAGGGATCATTGTCAACCGCCAGTTTCTTTTTCAAAATAGGGAGGTACGATTGGTTTATTTCGTAACCGACGGAGCGCCTGTTTAAATTTTTTGCAGCCAGTGTAGTGGTGCCGCTCCCCAAAAACGGATCCAGGACGGTATCCCCGACAAAGGCAAACATCTTGATCAACCGGGCGGGCAATTCTTCCGGGAACATCGCGATGTGCCCATCTTGACGGGCACCGGAAAAATGCCAGTGGCCGGAAAAATAAGTGTTCCACTCTTCCTTGGTCATCGCCGATTGGGCCTTGAGCACCGGGTCAGGTTTTGGTGCCTTCCCTTGTTTTTTAAACAGCAGAATAAATTCGTAATCAAGTTTGAGGATGCCGTTGCGGGGATTAGGGTAGCTGCCCATGATCGTGGCGCCGCCGGTTGTGTTGGTCGTCGTTACCTTTTGCCAGATGATGGCCCCCATGTAGTCGAAGCCAATGGTTTCACAAAACTTGATAATCTCCGTGCGGATGGGAATCACTTTATAGCGGCCATAATACACCGAGCGGGCAAACTGGTCGCCGATGTTGATGCACAGCCGGCAGCCGGGGTGCATGACCCGGTGGCATTCTTTCCAGACGAGGTTTAAATTGTTGATATACTGCTCGTAGGTGTCGTGAAAGCCAATCTGGTTGTCGGTGCCATAATCTTTCAACTGCCAGTAAGGAGGAGAGGTAACAACCAAATGTACCGACTGGTCGGCCAGAAGATTCATTTGGCGGCTGTCGCCTTGTATGACTCGGTGGTGGCTCAAGGTTTCATGGTTTCATCGATCCCTGGTTTCACCGATCCATCGATCCATGAAACCAGGATCGGGTTATTTCTTTTCGACAAATGTCACTTCGTTGATTAGGTCTCCTACCTCTATCTTTTGTACGACGTCCATGCCGCGTTCTACCTTGGCAAAAATAGTGTAGTTGCCATCGAGGTGAAGGGCCGGGGAATGGGTGATAAAAAACTGGCTGCTCTCCGTGTGGTTGCCGGCGGAGGCCATGCCGACATAGCCGCCTTCGTCGTAATGCAAATAGGGGAGTTCCGAACGTATCGCATAATTGAGGCTGCCATATCCGTCGCCGCGGGAGCAACCACCCTGGATGACAAAATTGGGAGCCACACGGTGGAAATTTTTACCCTTGTAATAACCATCATTTACCAACTCGATAAAGTTGGCGACGGTGCCCGGAGCCACGACGGGCATTAGCTTCAGGGTGATGTCTCCTTTGGTGGTTTTAATGACGGCACGGGTTTCTTCTTTAAAATCGGTGATCAGTTTCCAGGGAATTTTGTGGGTAAAGCGAGGCCGTACGGACTCCGTCGGGCTTTTGCCCTGGAAGTAATCCAGTGTTTTCTTCACCTCGTTGTATGTTTCGATTTCCTGTGGCAAACGGAGTTTTTCAAGGGCGCTTTCCAAAAGCGCCAGGCTATCGAAGGTCTCTTCAAATTTCAACTTTGGATCCCGCAGCACCTCCGCCGCAACCGCCATCATTCCGACATCCCCATTTTCAATCGCATCTCTGAAACAGTCGCTGAGCTCCTTTTTGGCCCGGCGGCCACCGCCGAAAAAAGCATTGAAACCAGGCATTCTGGCGATTTCGGCCAGCGCTTCCACACTGGCGGTCCGAACGGGTTCCAGCTCCGATGGATAGGCTGCGTCCCGGATGTACCGGTAGTTCCAGCCATACTGAGCGAGTGCTTTCAGGGCGGCCGCTTTTTCGTAAGGGGTGGCGCCGTTTTCGTACAGCCGGCGCAGCTCCCAGTTGAGGTAACGGCGGCTTTCTTCAAAACTTAATGGCAGGTACTTGAGCGCCGCCCCGTATAAGGTGGTCGCCACTTGCCAGGGCCGGCCGGGGGTTTTTGCCAATTGCCAGTAGGTGGATGCCTCTTCCGGGACGCCGTTTTTCAGGAAAAAATCAGCGGCTACCTGAGCTACATGCACATTGGATTCATCGAGGGCCTGCAAAACGACTGGTTTTACCTTGGCGTAGTTGAAGTTGATCAGGGCGCGCAGGATATTGATTTTGACCCGGTCGTCCCGTTCGATATTATATTGGTAGAGCAGGGTGTTGGCGGCTCTTTCAGTTCCGGTTTTTCCCAATGCGATGACCAATGCCATCCGGATGCGGGGGTCGTCTTCCCGGGCCA
>JBFIJS010000410.1:0-4645 GCA_041600595.1 Saprospiraceae bacterium
GCCCCGTCATCAGGGTAAAACTCCGGTAGGCGTCTTTCATGGCGATACCACTGAATTGTGACACGACCCAAAAATAACTGTCGTTGGCGTGGGAAACGGTCATGGCCCCGCCGCCAATGGCCATAACGATCAGGGCCATGTCAAACGGGGAGGTAAAACCCATCGTCGCCACCAGTGGTGCGAGCATGGAAGAGGTGATAACGAGGGCGTTGGTTGAGGAACCTTGCGAAGTTTTCAAGAGGGCTGCAATCAGAAAAGCAATGAGGAGAAATACGCTGCCGGAAAACTGCCCTGCTGCGACCCAGTCACCCACCACTTCTGCGATGGGGGTCGCTTTCAAGACGCCGCCAAAAGCGCCGCCGGCTCCGGTGATAATCAGGATAGGGCCGGCCAGTTTGATGCCCTCCCCTACCCAGCCCGTGAGGTGTTCCTGGTCCCATTTCTTAAAGAGGGAAAAAGAGAGCAACAGACCGATGAGCAGGGCGATCAGCGGGTGCCCGATGAATTGGAGCCACTCCGCCCAGCGGGTATTTATTTGTAAAAAACTAATCAATGAAGCGCTGGCAATCAATACAATAGGAACCAAAATGGGGGCGATGGCCCGGATGGCCGGCGGCATTTCCTGGACAACTATTTCCGGAGCGGCCCTGCTGATATTTGGGATGGACGGTCCTTTTCGGGTAGCTATAAAATAACCCATCGCGGCCGTTGGGATGGCCACCAGGAACCCCACCAGCATGATCATGCCCAGGTAATCGCCGGCCCCGATATTCCCGGCAGCGGCAATGGGACCCGGCGTCGGCGGAATGAGGGTATGGGTCGTGTAGAGCCCGGAGGCCAAAGCCAGCGATAGCGTTGCTTCTTTGGTGGTTGATTTTTTGGCAATCGCTTTATTGAGGCCCGATAAAATGATAAATCCGCTGTCGCAAAAAACGGGGATGCTCACCGTCGCCCCGATGATGGACATGCCGAGAGCCGGCCTTTTTTTTCCGACCACATGCAAAATCAGATCGGCGATCCGCATGGCCGCACCGGAGCGTTCTAAAATAACCCCGATGATACTGCCCAGCACGACGATCAGTCCGATGTAGCCCATCAATCCACCAAAGCCGGTGTTGATGGCCGTTATAATTTCCGGCAGGGGAAGGCCCGCAGCCAGCCCGACGCCCAAAGATGCGAGCAACAAGCCGATGAATGGATGGAGCTTCCAGTAGGAAGACGATACCACGATAAAGGCAATGGCCAGAAAAATGATGAGGAAAAGGGAGGTGCTTGAAATCATGATGCGATGGATTGAAAAAATGTCTGCAAGGGTCAATGTTAGGGAGCAGCTTGTGATTTTCCAAAACATTAGGTCAATCCGTGAAAAATCCAGACATTAGCCGCCGCCCGTTTGGCGGGATTGATCCATAACTACAACGTGTAATAAGTTTACTCATAAAATGCGGGGCAGGATAAACCGATCTTCTTACAACTTCCTCGTGTGCCCCTCAAGGGATTTTAAGGGGAAGAAATTATTGACACAAGGTAATAACCGCTATTGTTTAACTTACTTAACAAAACATGAAAAACATCTTTTACGCCTTTATTTTGCTGCTGGCAATTGGCTGCCAGAACCAACCATCCGACAAAGCTGCCAACTCCGAACAAACAACCGACTCCCCTACTCCACCTGCACCCAATACCCTGACGGAAGCAGAAAAAGCGGCGGGTTGGGAGCTGTTATTCGATGGACAAACAACCGACAAATGGCGCGGCTACAACCACGAAACTTTCCCGACGCTGGGTTGGAAAGTCATGGACGGCACCATCGCCGTGGAGAAATCGGGTACGGAAGAAGAGGGTTTTGGTGGCGATATTATCACGAAGGAGAAATTTGAAAACTTTGAATTCAGCCTCGACTTCCTGTTGTCGGACACCGCCAACAGCGGCATTTTGTACCGGGTCGTGGAGGTGGAAGATACCCCCATCTGGCACAATGCCCCCGAGTACCAGTTGCTGGATAACGAACGCTACGCCGAAATGGGCATCGACAACAAACATTTCACCGCCGCCAATTATGACCTTCACCCGGCCGAAACGGACTACACCAAACCGATCGGGGAATGGAACACCGCCCGCATTGTCCTGAAAAACAACCACGTGGAGCATTGGCTGAACGGCAACCTCGTCGTGGCCTACGACCTGGAATCGCCGGAATGGGCGGCATTGGTCGCCAAGAGCAAATTTGCCGAATACCCGGGCTACGGAAAAACCAAAAACGGCCACATCGGATTGCAGGATCATGGGCACCTGGTGCAATTTCGCAACGTGAAGGTGCGGCGATTGTAAAATTTACCGGTGGACCAAAACCGGCCGTTAGGAAAAACCGCTTCGCAAATATTTCTTAAACGAAGCTCCCCGAACCGGGACTGTCTTCTTAAACGTTTTTTGCCGACGGCGAAAAGGATGTTTTCCGGGGAGACAGTTCCTGTTCGACTTTTTTAATGATCAGCTCAATTGTTCTAACTGTAAACCTGCTTCGCATTTGGCCTGAAGACCGGGCATCAATCCCCGTTGCATCCACCCTACCCTTTCACACCATCATGGTCATTTTTTATTTATCTACCTCGCCGCAAAAAGTGGTATTTGTAATTGTCAGCTTAATATTTTATAATAATTTTTTATTGTGAGGAAATTACTAAATGAGTAAATTTCAAAAAATCGGGAAGCGACCCGGTTTTTGCAATTACCCGATAAGTGGATATTTTTCCGGCAATTGTTCCGTTTTATAGTTATTGCTGACAAAAAGAACCCAATCCCAACACCGCCTTTATGTCCCGCATTTTTCTCATACTACCTTTTATTTTCCTGGCATCCGGCTCGATGAGCAAGCTGCCCCCACCCGTCGTGATGGGGATAGAGACCAGCCGTGACTACACGCCGGAGGAACTGATCCGAGACGTATTTCTCAAAGGCAACTGCGACAATGTCAGCAACGTCCAGGCCATCGGCAACGACCTGAGTATCGGCTATTTTTCGGGCGGCGACAATATTTTTGGCTTTTCTGACGGACTTCTACTGACGAGCGGCGACATTGTCCTGGCGGAAGGCCCCAACGTCAGCGTGGAATCGGGGGCGCAGTTTGGCACGCCTTCCAGCGATCCCGACATCAACCTGTTTGCCAATAATGTGGCTTTCGATGTGGGCGGCATCGAATTCGATTTTGTGCCGGTCGGGGAAACAGTCACCTTCCGGTATGTCTTTGCCTCCGAGGAATATTGCGAGTTTGCCGGCAGTATTTTCAATGACGTTTTTGGTTTTTTTGTTAGTGGCCCCGGCATCAACGGGCCGTACGCCAACAATTCGATCAACGTGGCCCTCATCCCCGGCACGAATGATCCGGTATCCATCAACGCCGTCAACCATGCGACCAATCCGGCCTACTACATTGGTAACGAACTGGCTACCGATGCCAGCCGCTGTGGTTTCCCGTTTCAGCAAAGTTTCCAGGAAGAAATTGAGTACGACGGCATGACGGTGCCTTTTACGGCGACCATCCAGGTGGTGCCCTGCGAGACCTACCACATCCGCATGGTCGTCGCCGACGTGGGCGATGATCAGCTCGACTCCGGGGTTTTCCTCGAAAGCGGCAGTTTTGACCTCGGCGGCGGCATCAGCGTCGTGGCGGAGGTCCCCGGCCGGCCCGATGCTGTAGCGGTCGAAGACTGTCTGGACGGACAATTTGTCTTCTCCCGACCAACCACCAACCTCGACGACCCGCTTACGATCAATTTCAGCATCAGCCCGGCGAGTACTGCCGAAAACGGGGTGGACTTCGCTCCCATCCCCACTGCTGTGACCATTCCTGCGGGACAGAGTAGTGTGATCTTGCCGATCAATGTACTACCCGACGGGCTGGCCGAACCTCAGGAGTCCCTGACCATTTTGCTGGATTTTCCCTGCGACTGCCAGGACCCCGTATCGGCGACTTTGTTCATGGTGGACCAAACGCCCATGCTGGTCGAAAACGAAGAGACGGAAAGCTGCGCCGGACAAACGGTTAGCCTCGGCCCGACCATTTTGCAGGGGATGGCTCCTTTTACCTTTTTATGGGAAAACGGCACTACCGACAGTACTCTCACTACGACCTTCGATCAAAATACCACTTTCAACGTAACGATTTCCGACGCCTGCGGCGAAACAACGGTGGCCTCGGTCACCGCCGAGGTGCAGCCTCTTCCACAGGCCGAGTTGAGTGGTGATCCAATTATTTGCCAGGGGCAACCGGGCGAGTTGGAAGTGACATTCGAGGGTGCCCCACCCTGGTCTTTTCAGTACCAGATCGACGGACAGGATCAACCACCCATCACCAATATTTACCAAAATCCCTACCGGCTAACGGTCACCCAGCCAGGCTTTTATGAGCTTGTCCAGTTTGTCGACGCCCAATGTCCCGGCGAAGCGATGGGGGTCGGACTCTGGCTTTCCGCCAAAACGGCCCAGACGCTTATCAGCGGCGCTGCCGCCGATGAGCTGGCCGATTGGCTATCTCGAGCCGGCCTGGTGCCGTTCACGTTCAACGGGTTTCCCTACGGCGACTTCCACCAGCCCAGCGTGAAACACAAAGTGTACCAACCGAGTTGGTTTGATCGCTCGCGGCTGA
>JBFIJS010000411.1:0-4617 GCA_041600595.1 Saprospiraceae bacterium
GGCGGCAGGTTTCACCTCTTTGAGCATTTTCCAGACAGCATCCTTATCGGTCAGGTCGACAGGGTAGGGGGTTGTATTTTCGGCAACGCCGGTTCTCGATTTAAAACAAGTGCCGACGCCTGCCCAGTCGTCGGGTAATAACTGGCTGCAATGCCATCCCAAATAGCCGGATGAACCGGTTATCAGTAATCTTTTCATAGAAATAGAATGTCATGTTTTGAACGATAATCCTAAAATCCCCCCAGTCCTACCCAGGGGGTGTCTATGTGTCAAGTTCGGGGAAGAAGTTGCCAAAACCGAAGGAAGGCCTCAGCGTAAGTTTCCCACGAATTTTTCAGCGAAGTATTTACGGCAAGCCCTGGTTCAGGTTTTGGTTACGGAAAATTAAAGAATCAGTCGATACCGTATATTATATTTTTATCAAAATAAACCCATTACCTATATTCGCACCCTGACACGAACTTCGCCGTATAAGAGGCGAAAACAAATTTTAGATAAATATGCAGGCAAAAATTGCCCCTTACACCCTCATTGAAGATGCCTCCGGAATGGAGGAGTTTGCCAGGATCAATGCCGGGATTGAATGGATGGGTTTCGATACCGAGTTTATTGGTGAAAAGCGCTTTCTCACCCTGATTTGTTTAATTCAGGTGGCCACAGAACACGGCTTTTTCTTGATCGATCCACTGAAAATCAATGACTTGAGTGCCCTGTTGGATATGCTGACTGATGAAAAAATCCTGAAGATCGTACACGCCGGCGACAACGATTACCGGCTGTTCAACACTCAGTTCGGGATCATTCCGAAGAATACTTTCGACACGCAGGTAACTGCTGCTTTTATTGGTTATAAGTACCCGGTGGCTTACAGCAAGTTGATGGAGAGTGAATTGCGGGTTCCGGTGAGTAAAGGTTTTACCGTTACGGACTGGCAACGCCGGCCCATGAGCAGCAAGCAAATCAAATACGCCCTCAACGATGTCATTCACCTGCGCAAGCTCTGGGAGAGCATTACCGGAAAATTAAAAAAAGCAGGTCGACTGGAATGGGCGAAAGAGGAACTGAAAAGTATGGAAGACCCCGAAAGCTACGAACAGGACCCATACAAAGAGGCCATCAACAGCAATTTGATTCGCAGCCTGCGGAGAAAAGAACAGGTGTTTTTGCTGCGACTGTTGATGTGGCGAACCAGTGAAGCCAGACGTCTTGATCACTCCAAGGAAATGGTCATGCCCAGCAAGTTTATCAGTCCCATCGTCAGGGCTATTCATAGCGGTGCGGATGCACTGCGCCAGAACCGCCGCCTGCCCGATTCCATTGTAGGAAGGTATGGCAAACAGTTTTTGGCGATGTATGAAGAGCCGGCCACGGAGCACGAAAAGCAAATCCTGAGTCGTATCCCACCAGACAACAGTGATAACCCCAAACAGGATATCCTGATGGAAATGCTGGATTTGCTGGTGCGCTACAAGTGCCTGAAAGAGGGCATTTCTCATCATATGGTCATGCCCCGCTCCGTACTCAAGCGGATGAAAAACGATAAAGACTATTTCGACACATCGCTGGAAACAGGATGGCGGAAGCAGTTTTTAGGGGAGGAAATCGTCAGTTGGTTTAAGTACCGGAAAAACCTGGAGATAGAGTTCATCAACGGTAAATTTGAGTTGAAAATGCAGGAGGAAGAGTAACCCTGAGACAGGAACGGAATGCGTCAACTAATGGTCCCGATCGTTGTGTCAGGCACAGGAACCGGTTATAATTTTAACAAAAACTCAGTCAAATTCACCTCCGTATCCAACCCCAGCCGTTTCCTCAGCCGGTACCTGCTGGCCTCCACTCCCCGGACCGAAATATTCATCAGGGCGGCAATTTCTTTGGTAGATAGATTCATTTTCAAATAGGCAGAAAGCTTGTAGTCATTGGGGCTGAGGTTGGGAAATTGTTCCCCGAGCCGCTTCAGGAAGTCGCTGTGCACTTCGTCGAAGTGGTAGGAAAACCGCTCCCATTCGTGGCTGAGGTCATTTTCGTTCTTCACCATTTTCAGCAGGCGGTTGATTTCGCCGTAGATGTCTTCCCTTTTCCCGTCCTGCTTTTTCATTTTTTCCAGTGAAGCTTCGATAGCGGACAGCATTTCACTTTTTTGCAGCAGATTCATGGTCGTAGCGGCCAGTTCCTGGTTCTTGAACTTTACCTCCGCTTCGAGTTTTTCCCGCTCCAGTAAGTTGATCTTTTCTTTGGATTGCTGCACCAGGGCTTCTTTCTTTTCCTGTTCCAGTTGGTGGGTGCTTTTCAAAAATGCTTTCTCTTTCTGGTATCTTTTATTTTGGAAATAAGCGAGGCCGAGGAAACACCCCACGAGTAAAAGTCCGTAAAAAGCCAGAGCGAGGGGGCTGCTGTACCAGGGTGGATCAATGATAAACTGAAAGCTCGTGGCCGGACTTTCCAGACCGGATTTATTCCTGGCCTTAAGGTGGAGGGTATAATTGCCGGGTCTGAGATTATTGATGTTCAGGCTGGTTTTTTTACTCCATCCCGACCAGTCATCCACACCTCCTTCCAGCCAGTGAGCATATTCAATAAATTCAAGACCCTCGTGATCGTTGGCTGAAAAATTAAATTCAAGGGCGTTTTGCAGATGGCTTAAAGTCGGGATGATCATTTGCCGGCCATCCTGAAAGTATCCTCCAAAGAGCAAACTGTCCTTTTCTCCTTTCAGCCAAACCTCGGAGAGGATAACCTGTAAGGGGAAGTTGGAGTTATTATAGCGGGTCGGGTCAAAATGGATAAACCCTTTTTCCGTCGCAAACAATACATTCTGATCGTCAATCGGCAGAATGAACTCAAATCCACCAACCAGCTTATTGGATAATTCGGGGACATCCATGCGCTCGATGTGCTTTTCAAGAGCATCGTCGGTTACCCACAAAATGCCCACCTTATCGTCTACGACATACCAGATATTTCCCCGTTTGTCTTCTTTAAGATATTTGACCCGTTTATCTGCCCCAAAAAATTGATTGAAGGTTTTATCGGGAAGAAACCGGTTTGTGGCCCGATCATATTGAAAAACGCCCTTTTCGCCGGTAAATACGACCCTGTCGCTTAGTTGAAACAAATGGTTGTTAAACTCGGTTGGAAACCCGCTTTCTTTACCAAAAAACTCATATTTCACCTGTTTTTCTTCCGGATAAACAGCCACTTTATAGATGCCCCGATAGGGATGGGCCATCCACAAAAAACGACCATCTTCCTCCGCCAATAAGCGACAACTTTCATCCAAGCCAGCCAGCATTCCATCATATTTTAATCCCTGAGGCGATTGTCGGAACAAAGCCAAACCACCGTAATGACCGGCGATCAGGAGCTGTTCGTTCAACGGCAGGAAACGCCACACACCAATGAGGTTGGCTGCGAGACTGGCTTGCTGTCCATTGATAACCAAGGGGCCATTTTGGTGACCAACCAACAACTGATTGTTGTATTCGGCAATGCTCCATACCTGACCATTCGTATTGGCCGTTTGGGTGAAATTTCTTTTTTCGGCTGGTAAATAATAAGGTTGCCACGGGATTTGATAAACACCGGTATTGGTTCCCGTGTAAAGTTTTCCATCATAAATGGCTGCCGCATAGCAAGTTCCTCCCAGCGAACCATCCGGGAAATATTCCGAGAAAGGCGAACTGGTCTGGATGTAGTCGATGCCGTTGTCAAGGCCGGCCCACAGGTTGCCAAGGTTGTCGGCAAAGAGGCTGAGAACCGTGTTGTTCTGCAAATCGTGATCCCGGGTAACTTGCTGGAGAATTCTTCTCTGGTTGTCCAGAATAACAACTCCTGCTGAAGTGGTTCCCAATACCAGCTGGCCGTTTGGCAAACGGCTGGAACAAAACACCCGGTTTTCTCTGAGGAACGAATCAACGGTGGTGGGCCACGGCTTTACCTGTTCATCGATCAATTGGAATATGCCCTCCCTTTCGGTGGTGATCAAAAGCGTATCCGGCCCCTGTGGGAGCATGGAGGTCACCTCATTGGAAAACCGGGTAAGTTTGCGGAAATCACCACTCAGGGTGTTTTCATAATATCCAAAATCAAGATTGGCTTTTTGGATAAAAAAGCGATTGGCCTGCTTCGACAAAAACAGATAACCTTCTCCAGCCAGAGGAGCGCTGATTTTTCCATCCTCCCATTTGATGATCATTTTCCAGCTCAAAAAATAAACAGCTTCCCCTGCAATGATGATATCCCAGACATCTTCAAATTTGAAACTTTCATCCGGGAAATGTCCGGACAGGGACTGGTAGGTGAGCATGCCCATTTCATTAGCTTCGAAGTAACCGATTTCCCCCTGGCCGCCAACATAGATTTTTCCATCCTCGGCAATGTGCACGGACCGGACGCTGGTGCCATTACTGATGGCGTAAGAGCGCCAGTGGCTTCCATCGAACTCCAGAAGGCCCTCGTTATTGGCAGCGTAAATAACACCTCTCTCATCCTGGGAAATCTGCCAGTTTTGCGTACCGGCCCGGTATGTTTTGTTGGTGAAATTTTTTACCGGTGGAACACCGAGGTTGTTATGTTGGGCACTAATCTTTATGCCCGGCACAAACAATTGAAAGCAAC
>JBFIJS010000412.1:0-4609 GCA_041600595.1 Saprospiraceae bacterium
AAAAGAAACTGGAAAAACAAAAGGCCGATGTGACGGAAGAAGTCAAAAAATTTCAGGAAAACCTCATCAAAAAGCACCCCGATTCCTATGCAGCCAAACTGGTTGCCGCCTTCCTGGAACCAGACATTCCCGAAGCTCCCCTCCTACCCGATGGCACCCGGGACGAGCAGTTTACCTTCCGTTATTACAAAGCCCATTTTTGGGACAACTTTGATCTCTCCGACGATCTCTTCGTTAACACGCCTTACCTGCTGCAAAAAGTCAACCGGTACATCAACGACCTGACCCAGCAGTCGCCCGACAGCCTGATTGCAGCGGTTGATTTTATCCTGGAAAGGGCGGAAAAGAACGAGGCTGTTTTCAAGTTTCTGCTGCCATACCTGGTCAATAAGTATTACAAGCCCGAAATCATGGGGCTCGATAAGGTTTTTGTCCACATTGCCAATAAATACTATGCGACCGACCGGGTGGACTGGATCAGCGATGAAAGCCGCAAAAAGATTACGGACGATGCCTACATGAACAATCTGGTGCTGCTCGGCCGTACCGCCCCCGATGTGAAGGTGCAATTGTACGACCCGGCCAGTGAAGAATTTACCACAGAACTCCTGTCTCCCCACGACGTCGATGCTGAATTTACCATTATTTTCCTCTGGAAACCAGGCTGTGGCTACTGCAAAACCATGACAGAGAAACTGATCCCGTTTTATGAAGAATGGAAAGACAAAGGCGTAGAAATATTCTCCATCACTTCAGCCAATCACATGGATCTGCCAAAAGCCATAAAAGATATTAAAAACAAAAAAATGCCCTGGATCATCACCGCCGACCCCTATTCGCGGGCTCGGGCCATGATCAATTATTATGGCACTTCCCTCCCCCGTCTGTACTTGCTCGACAAAGACAAAAAGATCATTGCCAACCGGATAGGCGTCGAGCAGCTCCCAATCGTCATTGAAGAATATAAAAAGAACCAAGTTGTAGATAAATAGTAAGGCCTGCCCTATTTTTACCGCCAAATAAACCAATCGGGTTGAAAGCCCACCTGATATATGAAAATCATTATCGCCGGCGCAGGCGACATCGGATTCCACCTCGCCCAGCTTTTGTGCGTTGAAAACCAGGCCATTACATTAGTCGATTCCAACAACGAAGTGCTGGAGTATGCAGCTACCCACCTTGATGTACTGACCGTTTCGGGCGATGCCTCCTCCCTCGATGTACTGATGGAAGCCAACGTAGAAAATGCGGACCTCGTCCTGGCCGTAACGACCTCCGAAACGACTAACCTGATGACCGCCATCCTTGCCAAGAAAAAAGGTGCCCGCCGGACCATCGCCCGCGTCAGCAACACAGAATACCTGAAAGAAAATCAGGGCCATTTATTTACCGAGCTTGGTATCGACTCCCTTTTCTCGCCGCGGCTGTTGGCTGCCCGGGAAATCCAACGACTCATCAACCGGGTCTCTTTCACTGATATTTTTGAATTTGAAAACGGAAAAATATCGGTGGTCGGCATTACCCTCGACGACGATTCGCCCCTCGTCAACACCCGCATGGACGAGCTGAAACAACTCGTGGTCGATGTTGCCCTGCGTCCGATGGCCATCCTCCGGGGGCATCAAACCATCATCCCCAATGGCCAGGTTGTTTTAAAAAGAAATGACCACGTGTACTTCATCACCCGCACCGATAAAATTGACCTGATCGAAAATTTTGTGGGTTCTAAAAAAAGGAAAGTCAAAAGGATCATGATCCTGGGCGGCTCCGGAATGGCCTACGAAACCGCCAAACTCCTCGAAGATGAGTACAGTGTCACCCTGATTGAAGCCTCCAAAGAGCGGTGCAAGGTACTGGCCGAAAAACTCAACAACACCCTCATTATCAACGGCAGAGCCGACAATGTGGATCTGTTGCAGGAAGAAGGCATGGACACCATGGACGCTTTCATCGCCCTTACTCCCAATTCCGAAACGAATATCATCGCCAGCCTGACGGCAAAAAACCACGGCGTTTACCGAACCATCGCTCAGGTGGAAAACAAGGAATACACCCACATTTCCCAAAACATCGGAGTCGACACCCTCATCAACAAAAAGCTGATTGCCGCTAATAATATTTTCCGCTACGTGCGTAAAGGGCGGGTAGAAGCCATCACGGGCCTCCACGGCGTTGATGCCGAAGTGATCGAGTTTGTGGTAACCAAAAACAACACCCTGACCCGAAAAAAACTGCGGGACCTTCATTTCCCCAAATCGGCCTTGGTAGGCTGTGTGATCCGGGGAGAAGAAACCTTGCTGCCCAACGGCGATTTTACGTTTCAGTTAAATGACAAAGCCATTGTTTTCGCCATGCCAGGGGCCATTGCAGGGGTAGAAAGATTGTTCCGGTAAATGAAGGCAAAAAAGGGACAAAGCATCATCAATTTCAAGCAAATTGCCCGGGTGTTGGCAGTACTGCAGCTCCTGATCGGGTGTTTAATCCTGACTGCCCTGCCGTTTTCCCTGTATTTCGACGCCGGCGATGAACTGCCTTTTCTCTATTCGACCGGGGTTTGCCTTTTAGCCGGGATCATCTTTTGGTCGTTCAGCACCACACAACAGGATCAATCCATCACCAAACGGGAAGGCTACCTGATCGTAGCCCTGGGCTGGCTGACCATTGTTAGTTTCGGGTCCCTGCCTTATGTTTTTTGTGGAAAAATTGACGGCCTTGCCAATGCTTTCTTCGAAGCCATGTCGGGGATGACCACTACCGGGGCCAGCATCCTGACCGACATTGAGTCCATGCCCCAGGGTATTCTTTTCTGGCGCAGCATGACCCAGTGGATCGGCGGCATGGGGATCATTGTACTCACCGTCGCCATCTTCCCGCTTTTGGGCATTGGCGGTATCGAGCTTTTTTCTGCCGAAGCCCCCGGCCCGACTTCCGACAAAATCCACCCGCGTATCCAGGAAACGGCCAAGCGGCTCTGGCTGATCTACGTCTCTCTCACGGCGTTATTGACCGTGCTGCTGAAAATAGAGGGCATGACTTTTTTCGATGCCATCAACCATGCGCTGACGACTATGGCTACGGGTGGTTTTTCCACTAAAAATGCCAGTCTGGCCGCTTTCGATTCCAAAGCGATTCAATACACGATTGCCCTCTTCATGTTTTTGGCGGGCACCAACTATACGGTTACCTATCTGGCGCTCAAGGGCCGGTTTAAAAATGTTTGGAGAAATGATGAATTCAAATTCTACCTGCTGGTAGTCGGGGTGCTGGTACTGATCGTTTCGCTGTCTGTCCATTTAGTCAACCTGGCCGGCGACGAAACGGCGACTTTTGAAAAATCTTTCCGCGACAGCCTGTTTCAGATCCTTTCCGTGATCACGACCACCGGCTATGTGTCGGCCGACTATACCGCCTGGTCTCCCTGGCTGACTATGTTGTTTTTTATGCTGCTATTTGTCGGGGCCAGTGCGGGCTCGACCAGTGGCGGTATCAAACTGATCCGGCACCTGGTTTTTCTGAAAAACTCGTTGCTGGAGTTTAAAAGATTACTGCACCCCCGGGCTATTCTCCCCCTGAAACTCAGCGGACGCGTCGTTTCCTCCCGGATCCGCACCCACATCTTTATTTTTCTCCTCCTCTACTTGTTTCTTTTTGTGTTTGGCTCGGTGGTGATGAGCCTGATGGGTTACGACTTCCTTACCTCCATTGGTGCGGTGGCCACCTCGCTGGGCAACGTCGGCCCCGCTATCGGTAAGGTTGGCCCTGTGGATAATTTCGCCTGGCTGAGCGATGGTGCTAAATGGTTTTTGTCATTTCTCATGCTCCTGGGCCGGCTCGAACTATTTACCATTTTGGTACTGATGACCCCCTACTATTGGAAGGCCAATTGAGTGCAGTGCCAGATAGCGCTTCCGGCGGAGGTATAGAATTTCCACTTTCAAAAAGGGCTAATCTGTTCAGCAAGTCAATCGGAATACCACCCTTTTATTTTTCCGACAGAAAACCCACACCTACCGGAAAGAAACCCAGTCCAGCAGACCCGCTTCCCGATCTTTTTCCTGCTCGTCGACAAAAACAAAAAACACCTCACTGAGCCCGTTCGTTTCGGCGACCGAAACAATGGTTTTTCCGGAGATTTTTTCCCGGCCGATCAATTGGCCGGTTGGGCTTTCGAGTCTGATTTCCACGAACATTCCCTCCGGCGCAGATCTGCCCTCCGAAAAGCCCAGGGTTACTTCATTGATGCCGGTCAGGTCGATATTTTTATAGGAAAAATAACGGCCATGGAGCAGCCCCGTCAGCAAAATGTCACCGGTGCGGGTATCCTTTTTGGTGAGAATTCCTTTGGCGGCCCCGGCGTAATCCTCGGCCTCCAGGTGCGGATACCGCAGCACTTTGGTGGCGGTGGCCGACCGGGAGGGCATACCGTTGGCACCGGCATCGGAGTAGGTTGCCTGAAAAATATAAGCACCTTTCTCCTCCCGGCCAACATGGGCATCAGGGGTAAAAGTCCCCGTCAGCGGCCGGCTATTTTCCGCATGAACCGCCCCGGCAAAGGACAGTATATACTGCACGATGCCTTCCGCTTCTTCCTGGGTGATCCCCGGATGGG
>JBFIJS010000413.1:0-4602 GCA_041600595.1 Saprospiraceae bacterium
CAGCCGGGACAATTTTCACTATTGAGCCAACGGTTGTATGCCGGGTTCCCCTGAACTCCCTGCCCCAGACAAAGTTTTGCTCTGCATCCATTTTGAAAATAAAAGGAAACCACTGCAATTTGTTGGCCCCGGCCACTACATAAGATTCTATGCCCTTTCCCGTGGCCACCACCAACCCACCGTCACTTGTTCGCAACATGTCGTTGGCATGGTCATAAAGATGACCGGCAGGTGTATAGTATTGCCATTCAATGGCCCCGATGCTGTCCACTTTGAAGATGTGAGTGCGGCTCGTATAGCCATGTACTGTCGTGTTGGTGTTCTTCTTGTTGGAGCCAACGACCACCCCGCCGTCACTGTCAACCAGCATGGAATTAGGGTTTTGCATACTCCCGTCCCCATAAGTGAAACCTTTGAGTATGTTTCCGTTCGGGTCTATTTTTATCAGATAAATGTCTCCATCTGCAATGGCAGGATTGAGGCTGGCGCCATATCCGCACAGTACCCAGTAATCGCTGTTGCCGTCCGGCCTGATCTCCACAGAATAGATAAAATCCTCTTCCGGGAAAAGGGGATTGGTAAACTCCTTTGAGAACAGGGTGTCTCCATACCTATCGTATTTGATGATTAGTCCTTTTGTAACAGAATCCCTTACCGAACCTATGGCCAGGAAACCACCGTCGGGGGTTGGTGTCAGGTCGCCCCACCAGGTTTCATAATACCTTTGCGGGTTGGAGATTTTCTTGTAATATTCCACTTCGCCCTCCAAGTCGAACCTTAGGAAAATATTGCCGATGGCAAAGGATTCGCTGGTGTCGGTCATCACACCGACGGCATAATAGCAGCTATCGGTGGGGAGTACACTGGTGATATTGAGGTAGGGAAAACCCAGCTCCATCTGGTGGTTGAAGGTGATTTGGCCAGTTGCCAAAGTAGTTGTAATGAGCAGGAAAAAAAGTATGTATTTCATATCGGATAGGTCTGTGCGGAGGACATTTAAAAATGCCCCCCGCACAGGTTTTGTGAAGTAAATTATTTAATGAGTACCAGCTTGAGGGGCATGCCAGTTTCGCCGGGCCTTTCTATTTTGCAGTAGTAGATGCCGCGCCGGGCCTGCCCGGTATGCCACTCCATACTGCCTGTACTCCCCTGTATCTCAAATCTTTGCACCAATTGGCCACCAATATCAAAAATCCGGATTTCTGCACCTTCCACTTCTTCTCTGAATTGGTAACGGAACGTGACCAAGTCCTTGGCGGGGTTCGGCATGGCCTGCAATGGCTGGTATGCCTCGGCCAACACGCTAATGCCACCCGTTTGCCTGACAAGTTGAGCAATTTGGAGCGTGTCAGGTTTTGGTACCAGTTCGTATTCATATCCATAATAGACATTGAGCAGGCTCTTGGCCATCATGCCCGCCACGCCCGTGCTGTTGTCCGCTATGGCCTGCACCTGCAATACCCTCGCAGGTGCAAAAGCGGCAAAATGGACATCGTTTTCGATGGCATTGATCACGATCTCGGTCAGGCTGTCATAGTGGGCATGCTCGGAAAGCCCGTCGCCGGACAGTCCAAATTGGGCAGGGATACTATCCCTCACCAACCGGGCGTTCACAAAATCCTCTTCCATTATGTAGGAACTTGCCAGCGCGTACCGGGCTTCCATACTGCCTTTGTTGCCGAGCCAAAAGCGGTACTTGGAAAGGTCGAGGCTGTTGGTATCGGCCAGTACACTGGTAAGGATGCGATTGGTCGTTTGGTGCATGTCCATTGTATAGCGCGTAAGACTCCCCTCCGAAGTGGTGCGGGCCGTAACCTGCCCCTGATTTTGCAAGATGCTATCAGCCAGGAGGCTGTCCAGTTCCGCATATAGAAAATCCTGAAAGCCCGGCGACCTGAGTTCATCCGGGTTAGCGGACAGGATGTTGTACATATCGCTATCGGTAAAAATGTCGCCCCTTGAAACCACAGCTTCGAGAACGTCAGTTGTAAGGTATGGTGAAATGCCCAAAAGATTTTGCTTCACGTTTGCAGCATCCTGCCCAGTTGCCGATTGAACAATACCCGAAAGGACGTCTTCGGTGTCACCGCCATTTAGGAGTCCTACATAGCTTGATTTATACTGGTCGTATGCACTTTTGGCGGATGTAAGTATTTGGTTAAGTAGAGCCTCCTCCGTCGGTGTCAGTACGCCATGATCGTCATCTGGTTTGATGTCGGCACAATTGGCCACCTGTTTTTGCGTAGGCACTGGAACAATGTTATTGTAGTATTGGGGTATATGACCAGTAAGTGGCAGGTGGTAGTAAATGATACCGTTGCCGCTCTCGTTGTTGAAGTCCCCATCAACCGTATTGAACTGGCCAAAAGTATTCTTGGCGGCATCCTGGTCTCCGCCCTGATACCCGGCCACACCTTCGTCCATTACCCGGAAATCGTAGGTGTTTCCGCCAAGGTTCTCATTGCAAAGGTATTGAAGACCATATTCGGGATCGCTCCCCCGATTGTTTTCCTCAGCCCTGTTCGCCTCGTACAAGTTTTCGAACTTGTTCCTTTTGATCTCATTAGCCTCCGACCCGGTGTTTAGCGCCCATATACCTATCAGGTTTTCATCAGTCCCGTCAATGCCATAGAATTCGTTGTCCTTAACGATGTAGCCCGTACAATTGGACAGGGTCAGCCCACGGTGGTTGCCCGTTTGTATATGTTTCCCGATACCTTCAAAAGTGTTCCCCGTTATGACCACGTTGTCGTTGGCCCAGCTTGCTATACCGATGCGGTTTTCCGTAAAAGTGCAGTTCCTTACCGTGAACGTCCCCACATGGTCGTCGAACCAGGAGTGCCCCCAAATCCCGACACGATAACCTTCAAAGGTTGATCCGCTGACATGGAAGGACGAACCAAAACCCCTGATGGCAGTGTCATTGCTACCATTGCTGGCCAGGTTGACCGTGTTGAAACGGCACCCCGTAACCCTGACATTTTTATAGCTCTGGTAAAAGATCTGATCGGGCCAGGAGCCGAGATCGGCAAAACCAGCATCCCTGACAAAGTCACAATCAATAAAGTGGCTGATGCTAAAGGACGGGTAATCATAAAAACCCGCTGTCCCGCAATTGAGGAAGTTCATGGACTGCGCCCTGACCACCCCGCCTTTTTTTACATAAACAGGGAACCTTGCCCGTTCGATGACCGAACCTGCAAACAGGCTGACGTAGCCGTGCCCATTGGCAACAGGCGGCAGTTGGCTAAGGTCGGTGCCATGTACCTCAATCCCCTGCCAGAAACCACCAGCGCAGTTGTTGTAAATCCTTGCACCGTCTATGACCAACCGCCCCCCGGATTCTACTGTAATCCTGGCATCATTGGGCATACCAATATCACAGGTGATGGTGAGCTTGCCACCGGATTCTACGATGACATTGGAGCGGATGCTCCTTGGTCCTGCCCACAGGACATCTGCCCCGTCGGGGATGACCAGGTCTGGGTCAATGAGGTTGCAGTTTTTTTCGGTCATGGAAAAAATAGGGGTACCATCTTGTTCATAGCCTACCAGAAAACGTTCAAAAGCTGGTTGGTTTTTTTCCAGGAAGCGGTGCATGCGGCCAATTTGACATTGGGAAAGAGCACACCTGTTTTCAAAGCTGCATCCCGTCAGGTTTTGGTTGTCTATACCCATTGGAGAATCGTAACAGCCATCACCAGTATTATTATGATCTTCATGCTCAACATGAGCTTGCAGCGGGGATATATGATCCACTCCTAATAAATGATAAATTTCTCCAAGTATTTGTTGTCCAAGTGCAGCATCACTACCCGGGTAGGAACTTCCGCAAGGTAATAATGGATCTCCTTGGGATAAGAATGAATTATAATTACCAGATATAACAGAAGCTGGTGAATCACTACAACTCTGGTTTAAGAAAGTATAACCTCCTGGGCATTTTTCATCATAACCGATAATAAAAATATGGTGAGCATTTTTTATTTCAGGTTTTACCAGAGAGGTGTAATAAGGGTTGCTTGGATCAGGATTCGTTATGTATTTGTCAATAGAATCAAAAAATTCGTTATTTACATTTAAACCATTGCTCCATGCCTCATTGTCAGGATGAAAAAAGACATCGTACCCTTCCGTGCCGGTATTCACAACCCTGAGCCTTGCATCTGTCATAGTCGGAGATGTCGTTGGGTCTGCACATAATTCACTCCATTGCTTATTGGTGCCGTTTGGATCAGTGAACCAGGATTGGATAATGCCCATGTGATCAATGGCATTGTAATTTCCAGGGTCAACCGGATCAACCATGCCCGGATTGTTTGGGTCTTCTTTCTGGAAAATGTGCAAAACCACTTTGATGTACCTGGTGGGTGTAAGCTCTGGGAAATCAGGATCAGGCCCGTAGTTTGTAAAGTCATTGCACGGATCAGTGATGTTTTGGCCTTCTTCCGGCCAACAACTGGGGTACCCTCCCAAGCATCCTCCCCCGCATGGGCAAGCTGAGCATTGTTCTTTCGTTTTTACCCTATCGTAAGCTGGATCCCAAATAGGCCCCGCATCAGGGTTGTTCAGTATACACCCATCAACAGGGTCAGTGAATTC
>JBFIJS010000414.1:0-4601 GCA_041600595.1 Saprospiraceae bacterium
GATGAGTTCCTGATTGTTTTCCAGCAAAGTCAAATCTCCCGAATAAGCGTTAATTGCGTCCCTTGCGATCTGCCCTCCGAGGTAGTAAAAATCCTCTGCCCGGCGGCTTACCATGCGGTCACGGGTGATAGTGGTGTATTTTCCGCCCACCTTGAAATAGCCCCCGATTTTGGTATTGAAACTGAAAGGCAACTTGAAATTCAACGCGGCAATATTCGTCCGCTCGTTAGTGGAAGTCACATCCACGTCTGCATTCCACAAAAAGGTTTTTGCTATATCCAGGGAAGCCGCATTGTAGTAATTTCGGGGATGACCATCGTTATTTAATGAAGGATCAAACGCCTGGGTGTTATTTACAAAACGCATGGTAAAATCGTAAGGAGTGCGCCCCTTGGATTGACTGGTGGCCAGCGCCCAATCTGCCAATAAGCGTCCTAATGGATGTTCCCCCTGGAGGGAAAGTGAAGTCAGGTCGAGTTCGTTTTGAATATCCCGTCCCACAAGGCTGATGCCCGGTTCGTTCGGTTCGTAATTTTCCTGCATGGTGAAACGGTCACGCGTAGTGCGGCTGTACAGGCCAAAAAAACCGAAACGGTGTTTGCCCAGGCCATAGTCAAGAGCCAGACTGCTGTTGTACCGCCGGCGGATTTCCCGCTGGTCTTCCAGGCGGAGGCGGTTACCAAAAATTTCGGTCACACCGGTAGAGTCGTCGGTCGCTCCCTGCCGCCAGTTGTTGGTTAAAAAGTCCCCGCCCCGGTTGAAGCGTTCGATGCTGCCCTGCGCTACAAAGCCCAGTTTTTCATCCAACACCCGCTTGCTCACCTGCAGTACCCCTTTGTGGTCACGCCAGTCATCGTTCAGTTGATTGTAGCCGCCAAGGATTTTACCCAGCACCCGTAGTTCTTTCGGTGCTTTGCTCAGGCGAAGGTTTACCGTACCGCCCACGGCATCAGCGTCCATATCGGGCATGGGGGCTTTATATACTTCGATACCATCCAGCATTTCGGGGGAGATAAGCGATAAATCGACCGAGCGGTCGCTTCCGGAATTACTGGGCATGCGGACTCCGTTCACCGTAATGGCCGCAAACTTTGGCTCCATTCCCCGGATGACCACTTTTTGCCCTTCCCCGCCACTGCGATTGATGGCCACACCCGGCAGACGGGCGATGGCCTCAGCAGCGTTCACATCGGGCAGTTCCTGGATGCGGTCGGCAGAAACGATGTTCACCAGGCTCTCCGAACTCAGTTGCTGGTTGATGGCTTTCGCTTGTCCCAGCAATTGTCCGGTAATGACGACTTCCTGCCCCATGATGCTCGCAGGAGCCATACGCACCTCCATTTTAGTACTTCCACTACCGGTCACATTCACTGTAACCTCCTGCGTGGCATAACTAAGAAAAGATACTTCAAAGACCTGTTCCCCAGTGGGTACTCCCGGTATTGTAAAGCTCCCGTCAATATCCGTCACCGCCCCAATGGAAAGATTATTTTTCAGATAAACATTGGCGCCGGGCAGACCGAGTCCATCAGTTTCATCCAGTACTGATCCCTGTACTGTCCCCTTTTGCCCGAAGGCTGGCAGCCAAACACTACAAAAGCACACTATAAAAGGAATGATGCAAAGGGTGTAAAATCGTTTCATGCAATTACCTGTTTCGAAAGAGTCTTTTTGTAAAATCATATTTTGCAAAAAGTGTATTTCGGTAAAATTTCTTTGGCAAATGTAAGGGGAGGGGCAGAAAAAAAAATCTGGAATGGGTGGGAGAAAAGTCTAAAAACGGAACGAATGCGGGATTTAGGTGACTGACAAAGTTCAATTCAGTGCGTATTCCGACGGATTGCACCCATATTCCTTCTGAAAAACCTTTGAAAAATATTTCGGCTCTTTAAAGCCTACCCTGTAAGCCACTTCCGAAACGTTCAGTTTCCCCGTTTCCAGTAATTGTGCGGCCCGCTTCAGGCGGAATGATTTGAGGAAATTTTTCGGGGTGTGGTTGGTCAACGCCTTGATTTTGGTAAAAAGCAGCGCCCGGCTCACGGCCAGTTCCTGCGCAAACTGCTCAATATTGAAATCGGGATTTTCAATATTCGCTTCCACCAGTTCTATCAGGCTTTGCAAAAATTCTTCATCGGCAGAAGTGACGGCCACCTCCTTCGGGGAAAAGGTGGGAGACTGTTCAAACTGTTCCCGCATGCGTTGGCGCTGGGCCAGGCGGTTGCGTACTTTCAGGCGGAGCTCATCGGGGTGGAATGGTTTGGAAATATAGTCGTCCGCTCCCGTTTCAAGGCCTTCGAGGCGATCGTTGAGGGTGGTGCGTGCGGTGAGCAGGATGACAGGGATGTGGCTGGTGGCCAAATCGGTTTTCAGTTTTTGGCACAGTTCGAAGCCGTCCATGCGAGGCATCATCACGTCGCTGAGGATGAGGTCAGGTTGTTTTTCCCTGGCAGCCGTTAACCCTTCCTCCCCATCGGCAGCGGTAGCGACCCGGTACTGCCCGGCAAAGATGTTGCGGATGTAGGCCTGTACCTCCGGGTTGTCCTCCACGGTAAGCAGAAGCGGCTGGTGATGTTGATCGTTTTGGGCGCCAGCCTCATCGGTTATTGACGGAACCACAAGCTGCACGGCGGGCTGGTTCATTTCACCTAACTCCTCCGATTCAGGTTTGAAATCTTCGGGTTTGAAATGAGCCTTACCGATTGGCAAATGCACCGTAAAGGCAGAACCTCTGCCCGGTTCGCTTGCCAATTCGAGCTGCCCGTGGTGCAATTTCACCAACTGCCGGCTGAGTGCAAGGCCAATACCTGTTCCTTTGATTTGGCTCGGTGTCTGGCCGGGAGTCTTTTCGTAAAACCGCTGGAAAATCTGCTCGTGTAAAGCAGGGTCAACACCCGGGCCGTTGTCCTTTACTTCAATTTCCACCCCGATTTCTGTTTGCCGGAGGCTCACCAAAATTTCGCCTCCATCCGGTGTGAATTTGAAAGCATTTGACAAAAGATTGAAAAGGACTTTGCTCATTTTCTCCCGGTCGAGCCAGGCCTCTACGGACTGTTCCAGGCCCTGTATTTCATACCTGATTTTCCGCATCCCGGCATGGTCAGCGAAGGACTCAAAAATGGTTTTCAGAAAAGCCGCCAGGTCGGTCTGCTCCACTTCCATCGGTTCGTGGCCCTCCTCCATTTTGCGGAAGGTGAGCAATTGGTTCACCAGGTCGAGCATCCGTTGGGCATTATTGTAGATGGTGCCGAGGCGCTGGCGGGTGGCGCTGTTTTTTTCAAAAGCCCCCTTTTGCAACAGGTCTTCCAACGGCCCGATGATCAGGGTAAGCGGCGTGCGGAACTCATGCGCTACATTCGTAAAAAAGCGCATTTTCATTTGGTGCATTTTCGCCTGCTGTTCCTTTTCCAGGTGCTCATATTTATAAGACTGCCGTAACCGTACAATGCGAACGATGGCCACCAACGCCAATCCTGTTACCAATATATATATGAGGTATGCCCACCACGTGCGGGCGGGGGGCGGCATGACCTGTATCCGGAGTTGGCGGGTGGTGGGGTTCCATGCCCCGTCCTTGTTGGCCGCTCTGAGTTCAAAGACATAGTCTCCTTCCCGCTGAAGGGTATAGGTCGCTTCGGGCCGACCGGTCACATAGGTCCATTCATCGCTCAGGCCGATCATACGGTAAGCGAACCGGCTGCCGAGCGGGTTGGTGAAGTCCACCGCCGCGAAGTGCAGGGTGAAATTGGCATCGCCGTATTTGAAGGTGATTTCCTCCGTTTCATCAAGGGGTTTTGCTAAAAGGCCGTCCTCACCGCCCACTTCTATTTCCTGGTTGAACGCCGTCAATCCCGTAAAAATGACGGGAGGCACCTCGGTGCTGGGATGCATATCCTCCGGGTGGAAACGGGTGAAGCCATGCGTTCCGCCGAATAAAAACTCACCCGACCGGGTACGAAAAAATGCGTTGTAGTTGAATTCCGAATTTTCCAGCCCATCGATGTGTGAGTAATTGGTAAAAACGCCTTCATGCGGATCAAAGCGGGAAAGTCCATTATTTGTACTGAGCCAGAGGTCACCCATGCTGTCAGGCAAAATGCCGAGGACGGAATTGCCCGGCAGCCCATTTTCAATGGTGTAATGTTGCGCTTCGCCACTTTGCGGATTGAGGCGGTAAAGTCCCTCTCCCAAAGTCCCGACCCACAGGTTTGCCTCATCAAACAGGGTAGCATAGACTTTTGTCCTGGGTAAAAAACGACGGAAGGTCAATTTCCCGGCCCCGTCTTCCATGGCTTGATTCAGCCCCTGGTCTGTACCAATCCAAAGGTGGCCGTGAGCATCTATGGCCAGGGTTCGCACCTCGTTGGAACTAATGGACTGGCTGTCCGGAGGTTTGTACTGGAAATGAGTAAAACGCCCCGTTTTCAGGTCCATTCTGTCCAATCCGCCGCCATAGGTGCCGATCCAAAGGGTGTCTCCTTGTTTCAAAAGGGCGTAAACATTGTCGTTGGCGAGGGAGTTGGGATCGTTTGGCCGATGAGCATAATGGCGGATGTCCTGGGTCCCGGTGTTGAGAAGATGGAGGCCATTCTGGAAGGTGCCGA
>JBFIJS010000415.1:0-4582 GCA_041600595.1 Saprospiraceae bacterium
GAATTCGATTACTGCTGTGTACACGGCGTAATGGCTATCAAGGAAGTGGGCTACGAGGCCATCATGGTCAACTGCAATCCCGAAACTGTTTCCACCGATTTTGATATTGCCGACAAACTCTACTTTGAACCGGTCTTCTGGGAGCACCTGGAGGAAATTATTGAATTGGAAAAACCGGAAGGCATCATCGTTCAGTTGGGTGGACAAACCGCCCTGAAACTGGCCGAAACATTTCACAAAAAAGGAATCAAGATCATCGGTACTGATTTCAACAGCATGGACCTGGCGGAAGATCGCGGTCGATTCTCCGACCTGCTGCGCGACCTGGATATTCCTTACCCACTCTACGGTGTTGCCAATGACGCAACGGAGGCGCTGCGAGTTGCCAATGAGATCAAATATCCGGTACTCGTTCGGCCCAGCTATGTACTCGGAGGCCAAGATATGCGGATCGTGATCAACGACCATGAACTGGAACGGCACGTACTGTCTATTTTCAAAAAAATGCCGGACAACAAGGTGCTCGTCGATCACTTCCTCGACCGGGCCAAGGAGGCAGAGGTAGATGCTATTTGCGACGGAGAGCAGGTGCATATCATGGGTATCATGGAACACATCGAACCGGCGGGCGTTCACTCCGGCGACAGTTCTGCGGTGCTGCCGACTTACAGCCTCTCGGTGTCGGTGGTGAACACCATGGTGGAGTACACGGAAAAATTAGCCAAAGCCCTCAATATTAAGGGTCTGATAAATGTTCAGTTTGCCATCAAAAACGAAAAGGTGTACGTGATCGAAGCCAACCCCCGGGCGAGCCGTACCACGCCTTTCATTGCCAAAGCGTATGGCGTTCCCTATTTGAAAATAGCGACCAAAGTGATGCTCGGCACTCACAAGTTGTCCGACTTTGACATCAACCCACAGCCGAAAGGTTTTGCGATAAAAGTGCCCGTTTTTTCTTTCGATAAATTCCCCGGCGTGGATAAAAACCTGGGCCCGGAAATGAAGTCAACCGGCGAGGCCATCCGCTTCATCGTGGACTTGACCGACCCGTTTTTCAGAGAACTGGATCGCAACCGCAATATGTACCTGACGCGGTAAAACAAAGATTGGCTTCGGTTTTCACAGACCGAAGCCAATCTTTTCCATCAGTTAAGCCAGCCGTTTTGTCAACGCCTATTCCGAAGGCACCTGTTTAGTTTCCCTGATTTTTATGTTCCGAAACCAGACCCGATCCCCGTGGTCCTGCAATGAAATATGCCCTTTCCTTGCTTTCCCAAAATCGGGCATATCCTTGAATTTCGATTCGGCTATCATCCGGGTCCAGTTGTCGTCGAACATTTGAAATTCGACAACTTTGTGCCCGTTCAGCCAGTGCTCCACGTGGCCATTGTTGATCAGCAGTCGGGCCTGGTTCCACTCTCCGGCGGGTTTTACAGTTTCGTATTTGCATTCGATCATATCGTAAAGGTCGCCCGCCCGGTGTTTGGCGATCATGGCGTCGGGATGACAGGTGTTGTCCAGTACCTGCATCTCGGGGCCGGTTTGCCAGACGTATTCATACTTTTCATCTTCCACCACATTGTAGATGATGCCACTGTTGCCACATGGGGCCAATTTCCACTCGAGACGAAGTTCAAAATTCTCGTATTCCTTGTCAGTGATAATGTCGCCGCCGTCGGCAGCCTGCCAGTGGCCCTCCGGATTTTTTTGTGCGTTGAGATGAATGGCACCTTCGTCGATGATCCATCCGCTGCCGATGGTTTTTTTGTTGAAATTGCGCCACCCGTTCAGCGTTTTGCCATCAAAGAGCAATTGCCAGCCAGCGGCTTTTTCAGCATCGGTCAAGGTGTTTGGTGCTACGGTTCGGGCTGTAACTTTTTCCCCGAAATTGTTTTCCGGGATGTTGTTTAAGGTGTACCAGCATTCCGTAGTCCAAAGTTGGTTGCCGGCCTCACTGATCCACGAATAAGGCAAGCGGATGTAAACGAGGTGATTGGGCTTCATGCCGGCCAGTTCGAGAAATATTTTTTTGCGGTCGGCGGAGACATTGGCAGAGAGAACCCGGAGGTCTTCGAGGTCGAGTTTGGGGCCGCCATATTCGGCAGTAGGTTTGTACCACCACTGCTTTACTTCGTAATCTGAATTATTCCAGCCAACGCCCTCCGGGAGTGGCTCCGTCATTTCGATTTCCATACCATTTGATTTGGCCCGCACAGCTAACATCTCAAAGGTAGGTTGGCCGTTGTATTGCAGTCGTTGGAGGCCGTACCAGTGATTTTGGCCATGCTGCCAATTGCCGGTGCTGCCCACGCCGCCGACGTACAGGCCTCCGTCGGGGCCCCACACCATGCGGTTGATACCAGCCTCCAGTCCCTGAATGAAGCGGAAAACGGCTCCCTGGTATTCACCTTTTATTTTTTCCACAAAAACCCGCTTCACGCCGCCGTGCGTTACTTCACAATGAATCATCTGGCCTTTGTAAGGGCCATCGTTCAACGCCAGGGGAGTAGCGGGTGAGTTGCCGATTTCATCTTGTGGCAACCACACGACCGGTTTCTTTTCGGTCAAATTAGCCGTGCCGGCAAAATCAACTGCCCGGCTACCGTAAAAAGACCCCTGGGTGATGTGTACGATCTTGCTCGATGGCAGCCAGTCGCCCTGGTTGTCGGCATTAAAAATTTCACCATCCACACCGATACCAATGCCATTGGGCGTGCGCAGGCCTGAGGTAATGAGTTCCATTGTGCCATCGGCCCGGGAAATTTTAAAGGTGCGTCCCCGGTCTTTGGGCTGGACGGGAGCCCCGGCACCACCCGGTAAAATATCGGTGGCCAGGCTGCCATAGAAATGTCCGTCCTTGTACGCCAGGCCAAAAGCAAATTCATGAAAATTGCTGCTGACGCCCCAGGCATTGCAATGGGTGCGGTACTCGTCGGTGATTTCGTCGCCGTCGTGGTCGATGAGTTGGGTAAGCTCTTGTTTTTGTAAAACGAATATTTCATCGTCCACCACTTTGAGGCCGAGTGGTTCGGCGAGCCCCGCAGCTATTTTTTTAGCCGTCATCTGTGAGGGATCACCGGTTGCCACGTTGTCGATGATGTAAACACCGCCCTCTGCATCCCACAGGCTGACAACCAGCCGGCCGTCGGACAAGAAATCCATACCGCCAACTTTTGGGAAAAAATCATCGGGGCGGGCCTGGCTCAGGGTATAACTAGGGTGCACCCCTTCCACCGGGATTTTGTCCCCGGGAATCCTTTGTTTGCTGGCAAAAGGTACGGGGTTATTGCCGCCCGGCTGATCTTCTTTTTTGTGAGTCATCACTGAAGCAGGGACGATGGCAAATCCTGGATTCTGATCGTCGAAAGATTTCCACTGGAAAGAAATATTGTTGCCACCACCGCTTTCAAAATAGTCTATCCGGAAAGGGTGAAACCCTGCTTTAAGGGCCACCTCTCCGTCTTTTGGTTCTCCGCCGTGCAGGCCGTCGTGGTCAATGATCACCTTGTCGTCGATGGTCAACATTGAGCCATCGTCGCTGATGAGGCGGAAGGTGTAGTTGTTGTCTTTGGGAATTTTTAAATAACCTTCGGTAACAATACCAAAATTGTCATCCAGCCCGACGAGGTCTTTTTCCTGAGCATGCAAAGACGGGATAATGCCTTCGTAGATGGGCTTTGGAAAAGGAGCGAGGTCTGCCAGTTTACGCAATGTCCGGTCATATTTATAGATCCTTGCGATGGCACCCGGGTAAATAGCGCCCGGCTCAATGCCTTCCACACCATCCAGGAGTTGGAGCGTTGCGGTGTTCACTACTTCCGGCTGGGAAGTTTCTTCCAGGGCATCCAGTTCCATGATGTATTCCACCATGTGTCGGAGGTCGCTGTCGGGCAAGTCTTCGTGGGGTGTCATCGCAGCTTCCCCCCAAACGCCGGAACCGCCGTGCTTCACTTTGTTGACCAACATCTGAATATTGTCTTCGGTATTGCGGTATCGTTTTGCGACTTCTACGTAGGCCGGGCCGACAGTTGCCACGTAGGTGTTGTGACAGGTTTTACAGTCCGACCGGGCAATCAGACGCATGCCCAGCGGCAGGTCTTCGGCATCTTCGGAGCCGGCTATTTTATTGGTATTTTCGATCAAGGGTTTGAGGGTGAAATAGGTCGTGAAAGCAGTGGTCCCGTTGGAATTTAAGGCCAGGGTGCCGTCGAGGTCATATCCATTGATGTTTTTAAAAGAGCGGTCAGCTCGACCGGAAACAGTCCAGCGGCCGTCTGTTTGTACATTGGCTTCGAGGGCGATCGAACTCAGGTTGGTTGATAGGTGGACCTGGCTGCCGTCGGGTACGTTAGCCGTTGTAAAGGTTCTTTCCAGCCCCGTTAGTCCACCACTGTTGGTCACATATTCGGGGCGCTCGGATACTTCAATGATCTGCCCGTCCGGCAGGATCAACTCGAGCATGAATACGACCTGTCCGTCCACAAAACGGTGGCCCCGGTATTGCACCATTGGCAAGAGCTCTGTAGTTCCGTTCACCACTTTCCAGGGTTGGTCATGCTGTCCCACGAACCACGCGTCACCC
>JBFIJS010000416.1:0-4575 GCA_041600595.1 Saprospiraceae bacterium
GTATGCGTTGACCGTTTCAATCTCAACTCCATTGGCAGAGAACCGGACCAACTCGATATAAGAATCCCCGGAATCTGATGTCAATCGCCCATCCTTTCTGAAGATGGTTGTCATAGCCGCCAGGACATCCGGCCCACCGGTTACCGGTAAATCCACATCACCTCTTACGTGCCGTTGCAGCTCACCTAATTTTACGGGAAATTTACCAAAATATTTATTCAGGTGGTCCTGGGCAAAAACAAGTGATTCAACAATAATGGCTTCGTTCAAATAATCGCCGGACCGCCACTTTGCCGGTTCGACTATTTTATCTTTTAAATATTTTACCGCCAATATAAAAACCGCTGCGGCTTCACTTTCGCCGTCTGCTTCCCGGTTCCATTTTTTCAACAAATCGATGCTGCCGGCAATTTCCGGGTATTTATTTTTATCCAGGTGAAAAATAATTTCCAGTTTGGGATAAGCAGAAAATGGTTCGCTGTAAAACCGGTCATATTTAATCGTTTTAAAATCCTCATAACTCAGCTTTTCATATTGCTCCATTAATGCCGTAAACCTGACGGCCCGGTTCGTCAAATGATCCGGGGGTTGGTAGCCGGTCGTAACCGGGACCAGCTCGTACACTGGATTTTCGCTCTCGTGCGTGCATAAAAAAGGCGTGTGGTTACAATTGTAAACAAACCCGGCAGCCGGATCGAGCGACTGCGGTAAGCTGTCCAGCGGGTAAAAATCATTGGCGGACCACAGCGTTTCTGAAGTGTTGCCGGGCAATATCCCCGACCAGTCATATTTTGGATCCCGCTTCGGAAACAAACCGTTACTCAGGTAATAAATATGGTCATCCCGGTCGGCATACACCAGATTCATGCAGGGAATGGCCTGCATTTGCAGGGCTTTCCAAAAAGAATCAAACGAAGTTGATTTATTCATGTGGTACCATTGCTCGGCAGCATGGACGACCTTGTTGGCGGACGACCGCAAAGCGAAGACACCTTTATCAGTTTTGAAAGTCACCCCGTATTTGCTTTTGTAAAACTTTTGTTTCGCACCGATCGGAATTAAATTCAGCAGCTTGATCCTGGCTTTTGTATCATAATTTTCCAACGTTTCCCAGCGGCCATCCAGTTGGTATTGACGGTCATTTTCCGGATTTATTTCCAACTGATAAATATCACAGAAATCCGCATAGTTCAGGGTGTGCCCCCAGCCGAGGTACTCATTGGTCCCCACTGAAATAACCGGGCTGCCCACAAAAGTTGCCCCGAGAATATTCAGTCCTTCCTCACTGACCAGGTGGGCTTCATACCACGAATAAGGCCCTTCCAGCGGCTGGTGCGAATTGATGGCCAGATAGGTTTTTCCGTCTGTTGTTTTTTGGCTGCTGACGGCAAATGCATTGGAACCCGAAGCTTCCGGAAGGTGGATATTTTCCACCTCATTTTGCAATAATTTTATGACCGCTTTATGGGTATGCGACATGAGCGTCAGACCCAGCACAAATCCTTTTACGATATCATATTCATCCACGGGAAATAATTTTTTGTGTAATATTTCTTTGGGATGATGTTCTGCATACGCATTTATTCCCTGTGCATAAGCCGACAGGTATTTTTTAAAATGGGGAGAAAAAGAATGCTCGAAATGCTCGTCGACGACCTGGTGTGCCTCCATAATATGAACCAACACATCAATTCCTGCGCCCTCCTTGCCTTTCACCAGGCCCGTCAGTCCCCGGATTGGCAACAACATTTCCTGCATCGTTTTAAAGTCGTCCTCAGCCTGCGCCCAGGCAAAACCATAGGCCACATCCGCATCGGTTTTCCCAAAAATATGTGGCACGCCCCATTCATCCCTGACGATTTCTACATCTCCTGCGTCAATAGAAGTTTGACTATTTAATGTGGTGATAAATAGAAAAAGAACGGACCATAAAAACACTGACTTCATATCGGTTGTATTTAATAGACTTTGTTCGGTTGACGGTTGACGGCGAACGATAGACAATGATGCTTAGTAAAATGGATGGCTGAGCATCATGACAACTGAGTGCGGTCCAGACTTTCCTCGCCAAATTTTTCGAGCCAACTTACAAGCCCGCCATCGAGGTTATATACATTTTTAAAACCGCCATTTTGCAGCAAGGTACAGGTTCGTAAACTTCTCCGTTCTGACCGGCAATAAACCAGGTAGATGGCTTCCGGGTCCATCTTTTCCATTTCCTCCACAAAGTTTTGCGACAAATAATTGAAATTGACAGCCGCAGGCAAACGGCTGAAGGCAAATTCACCGGGCGTTCGGCAATCGATCAAGATAGCACCGGGCTGCGATTCGATGGCAGATTTAAAATCCTCGGGAGAGAGATTCCGGAGCCTGGTTTTGAGTTGTTGCCACCGGTTTACATTACAATTATCCATGACCAAGATTTACGTTGATATAATTCCTAACGAAACACCTTGCATCAAAAACAGATTAAAACTGCGGTGATGTTTTACGCTGGTCGTCAGTTACATTAAGCTGGCAAATAAAGACCTTTTCCCGAAAAAGAAAAAAAGTTAAAGCTCGGTGACGGTGTAAATAACCGTAGTAACGTAGGTTTTAGCTTCCAGCAAAACAGATACACCGGATAGTTGGTATTGAATCGGAATATTCAACCTGGAACGGTTGCCGCTGAAAAAAATCTGATTGGTATTGGTCAATTGCTGGTAGTTCGTTCCGCCGGTAATAGCTCCCGGTAAAACACTCCAAAAAGGACTGCCTGTACCGGTTCTGCGTGTGTAGAGGATGAGGCCTGGATTCCAATCCACATCACTTTTACGGACATCCACCCGCCAGGAGTAGTTCAGAAAACGATTTGCAAAAAAAGTACTTTGCAGTACATCGATGGTTACCGCATTGGTATTGCTGGTGTAAGTACCGGAAAGGTCTAACCCCGCCTCGACCACACTATTCGGCGGAAGGGAGTAATTCCAATTCCCGATGACATTGATGTTAATTTGTGCATCTGCACTGGCTATCCGGTAAGACAGTAAAACCCCGACCAGGATCCATTTTAATATGTTATGAAAATTAGTCACTGATGGTATAGGTTATTTGCACTGTGTTATTAGCGTCAAAGTTTAGCAGCCCGTAATCATCGATTACGATTGAATACGTCAACTGGTGTCCATACCCCGTGCCGTCACCGGTAAAACATCTTCCAATACCGGTAATCAAATTTTTAGCTGTCTGGCCAATGTTGACCAGGCCGGCAGGTACCCCTTTGACACCACCACCCCCAGCCAGTGCGGTACTGGCCTGAACCCGAAGGAGGAGGCCCGGAGGAACTGCGCCACTGGTCAGTTGGACAGTAACTTGCCTGGAACTGCCCCCTGTGGCAATAGCCGAGGTATAATTCAGGTATTTGGAGCCATTTGAACCACTCTCTGAAATTGTGATAGGATTGCCCGCTTCATTCGGTGGTGCAAATGATAAGTGAATAGCGGCGTTGTTGGGTTCGATATCCAGTATAGCAATGGTAGGAATAGTAAATTGAACACTGTGATCACCGGTTGCCACCTGAGCAGTCAACATAGTTGAAATGGCCTGCAACCAAAAAATGATCATCATCCTTATTTTTGGATAAATCATAAACACCGGTATTCTATACTTCCTGATATCTTGCTGTTCATCCCCTTTATCAAAACATACCTGATCAGCGAAATGGGGCGGTTCTTTTTAATGCGCACGGAGAAACAAATAACAGGACAATTAACATTCCATCTAATCTTGTATCCTGGTCAGTGAAAGTTTCTCTTGAAATTTTATTTTTTTCTCTTTCCTTAACAACCTGATATTCAATTCATTGACCATTCCCGGTAACATATCAAATTCCCACTCAGTTCGCTCAAAATAATAACCCTGACAGCCATCGGGGTTCAGGATTTTCATTTTCCATTTACCCGGCCTTAAATCAGGAAACTCAATAACATTATTTTTATCCGACACTCGCCGGTAAACTTCCTTTTCACTAGTTATTTCAAACATAATAACCTGCGGAAGTTTGTTCTGAATATTGTCTTTAATGCTTTTAGAATCCGGTTCTAACTCAATGTTGCCAGAAATCGAAACACTCCTGGTGATACCCAGACTCACCTGAGCGTCGACACCTTCCTGGACATGAATCTCCAGTGGAAGCGGCACGTCGGAAAGTTCGTGCAGCGGCATGGACGAAGGGTCGAGCAACAGAAAATATTTACCGGCCGGTACATTTTCAAAATAAAAACTACCTGTCGGATCGGTAACGGCTCTTCTGCCGTTTAATAATAGAACAATCCCCTCTACTGATTCTGCACCTCTGTTGATCAATTGACCAAAAACGCCCTGGGTAATTTTTTTTCCAGAAGTCCCCACACCAAAATGCCAGGTATAATTGGCCTGCACCGAAACATCACGCTTATTTTGCGTCCGCTGCAGAATCACGACATTAGCCGCCACGGAAAATTCATGGTTCTTCCTTTTTCCAACCTGTTGTCGGGCATTCATCTCCAGCAGATTCCGGTTGCGATAGTATTCTTCCAGTTGATAATTGGTCTGAAA
>JBFIJS010000417.1:0-4575 GCA_041600595.1 Saprospiraceae bacterium
CGGGCTTGTTTTTCTCTGTGTGGCCAATGTATTTAGCTAATTCCTGTATCATTTTCTTTAAGATTTTTCAAGTGTGTGATTCAACGCCCCAAACCCAATCCCCGTGCTATTCCCCACACCCACCTCCCAGGCAAAGCGCACTGCTTCCGGGTTGCCTTTGATGATGACGGGGCAGACGGACGCTCTGATGTCAATGCGGTTAAAGGTCGTTTTTTTGGTGTGCGGCCTCGGAAAGCTCCGGTCGAAAGCCACAGACACATCTGTCGGGCGATCGAAGCGGGCCAGTTTCCTTTGCAGGGTCTCGGTCAGGTACTGGTCTGATTCGGGGTCGTTGTAGAAAAAGTACTGGTGGTGCTTCCCCTCGATGCGGGGCCTTTTGATGAGAATGGGGCTTTGCGTCAAAAAGCGGTGTTCGTTGCCAAATTCGGGGGTTACTTTCATCGTTACTTCTGTGACCTTCATTCCCCAGCGGATGAGTTGATCTTTGAAAATTCCCGCAACGGCCTGCTGGTGCAACTTCTGCAGGGGGGAGGAAATGAAAAACGCTGCGCCATGGCGAAATTCCAGTCCTTTTTTATCCGGCCGCATCTTGCCACCGTCCAGCCACGACAACGAATACAGCGAAATGTCATCGTGTAACTCGTTCTCGCCAAGCCATTTGTGGAAGGCCCCGACGAGGCTTTGCTGGTAGTTGAACGGTACGGGTTCTGTGTTGGGCGATAGTGTTAAATAAATTCGCATGATATTCAATATTTGGTTACAGGGACAAAGGTGGGGGAGGTGCCGGGGCAGCTATTTCCCCACCCCCCTAAAATTTAGAATTTTATTTTTTTTAATTCGATATTCAGGTGGTCGATCAGTTGATCGGGTGATATAACTTCCACGTGCAGGTGGTAGCAGCCGAGCACAAAATTGGTTAGACCGATAAACTGGCTGTTGACATCGCACTGAAAATCAAACAGGTCTTCAGACTCCGTTTCCAGCAAGTAGGATTTGGTCAGGGGGAATCGTTCCAGGAGTTCATTGTAGGCACCGATGCCAAGCCGCAGATGGATGGGCACCTGATCGTTGCTCACGATGCGGAAGGGGTCGGTGCGCATGATGTTGTGGTGGCCTTCGTATTGCCAGTTTTCGGTTGTCGGTTTGACCCTTGTAAACCTGGAGATGCGGAAGTGGCGGATGCCTTTTTTTACAATATCAAAAGCTTGCAGCATATCTTCGGCCGGACTGATATGGAAAGGTTCTACCCGGCGATCCTCAATGCGGTTGCTGTTGGATGAGCGGTAGTCTTTCAGCACGACGACCCGTTTATTTTCCTTGGCCGCCAGCAAGGTGTCAACGATGGTCAGGTAGGGCTTTCGAAGATAGGCATGTCCAAGTCGTTTGTAATCGTAGAGGGAAGCGAGTTTTTGCTTGAGACGTTCGCCCCGCTTGTTGTGGGTGGATATCTGGTCGATTACCTGGCTGAGGAGAAATTGGTCTTCCTCGGAAAAGTGGAGCAGGTTTTTCAATTGCCGAAAAGGCTTTTCTTGTTTGAAAGCATAGCGATGGCGTTCGTCCGGTTCCAGCAGAAACCCTGCATTTCTAAAGGCATTGATGTCGTGTTTGATGGTATCCTCGCTGACACCATATATCTCAGCCAGCCGCTTTTTGGTGTAGCTGCCCGGACGATCCATGATGGCCAGCATGATGCGAAGCAATCTTTCTTTGGTTCCGTATTCGTTTTCTTTTGACATGAGGTTTTTTTATAAAAAATTTAATGGTCGCAGCCTGTCCGGACAGACTGGTTGTCTTCCGGGTGGTTGCGCAACCGACAATGTGCACAAGTCACGGTTGTTTGTTGCCTTACGGCGCAAATAGGATACAGGCCAGCGAATTAAGTTTTCTCGTATGGGAACCACTTGGCGAGATGGGCAGGTAAAGAAATCCTGCTGGGTGAAAAGTGCTAAAGCGTCTCGGGTCGTTTTTCAGTCTCACGGTGGTTTTAATTTAACGCAACAAAGAAGAAAAAAAAGAAACAGATGACCAAGCCGAAACGATATATATTTTATTGGAGATCACGAAAAATCCTGATCCGTCAGCGGGCAGACCCAACGGTGCGGATGGGGGAGAAGGGCTGTTGGCGGGCAGTCCCTGAACCAAACCACCGCCGGACTGTTAGGATCGCCAAATATATCTAACATGAAAAAAATCCTGTTTCTTTCTTTATCCCTGTTCCTTTTCAATTCCTGTTTTGCACAGGGGAAAAGGATCACCAAACCCGCTGATGCTATGTCCAAAACTTCCTTTTATGATTTTTCGATGCCGGCTCTGGAAGGCGGCGAGTCGGTTGATTTCGAACAATACAAAGGCAAAAAAGTGGTACTGCTCAATGTTGCCTCAAAATGTGGGTACACACCACAGTACGCCGATTGGGAGGCGTTCAACAAAGCCCACGGCGAGGATGTAGTGGTTTTGGGGTTTCCGGCCAACAATTTCATGGGCCAGGAACCCGGTTCCAATGCGGATATCGCAGCATTTTGCCAGAAAAACTACGGCGTAACCTTTCAGATGTTTGAAAAAATTTCTGTGAAAGGAAACGACCAGCATCCCTTGTACCAGTGGCTTTCCCAAAAGGACAAAAATGGATGGAACGACCAGGCTCCGAGCTGGAATTTCTGTAAATATGTGATCGACGAACAGGGCGAATTGACCCATTTTTTCGCCTCTGGTGTCAAGCCGGACGATGCCGCTTTTCGTGAGGCGGTGGGCCTTTAATTTTTCATACACATTCCGGTTTACTCTTTTTTTATTTTTTGAGAAGGGTAAAACAGGTGGTATAAAAACACGCTGCTATGATGTCGCTGGAAGACCGTAGTCGCCGATGGTCTTCCAGCGATACCAGCACAATGACGATGAGGTGACCAGTGCCGGTCGTTTTCCAAAAAACAAATGGTTGAGCCAGGGAAAAAACATCGGAACGCCTCTTTGAAATCGGTTGCCGGACCAGTACTTTTGGTGCTTCACCAACCAACATCAGCATGAAAGCACATCTTGCAAAGAGCTTCTTTTTCCTTCTTCTTCTGACTATCGGGGCCTGTCAAAATACGCCTGCTTCAGAGCAGAACGCAACGGCGGACAACATCCCCGCCGATTCCACTACGACCGCAGAATCGTCTTCACCTGCTTCCGGACAGGAACTGTCCCTTACCGCTAAGTTTGTCCGGTTTTCTCTGGGCGACGCCTCCCATTTTATTTTTGAAGATAAAACAGGAATGACCTGGGATTTTGCGGGCAGTGAGGACCAGGGCTACGTTTTTGAGGCAGAATTGCCCGAAGCCGAAGCCGATGAATCAAATCAGGGTTGGGGTTCCAATCCGGCCCTGCAAGGGAAATGGTTCGACCTGCGGTATGAATACCGGATGGAACCTCTTTACCCCGATGGACCGATAGATTCGGTTATGTATATTTTGGAGGCAAAGATGAAGGAATAGTTAGCGGCAGGATCGGTGGGCATTTCCTGCAACATTATTCCCGGCGTATTCAACGGCCCTGCAACAGTTGACTGATTTTTTGCAAAATCTTTCCTCCTCTCGACCGGTAGCCTGCCGTTCCCAGGGGCATCCCCTCTTCGATCACCGTCTGCAGTTCCCGCAACAGGTCAGGTTCATTTTGTGAAATATTGAACGCCGTTTGCATGGCATGCACCTGGATAGCGACCGCCGTTTTCGGATTTAGTAACATGTCAAAACAATGTTGCAGGGCATACCCCTGCAGCGTTTCCGGTATCTCGTCCACTTCGGCCAGCGCTTTCACGGTGCCGCGCCGAACGGAGTCGTGCAGACCGGGCGTATGCAGGTTGTTAATCAGAGCAGCCAAATGTGGTTTTACCAAGTGGGGGTATTGTCTCATGCAGTGCCCCAGTAGCCAGGAGCCGTATTTGGAAACAGCATCGTCGCCGTGCAAAATGCAGTTGATCAGCTCCGCAAAGCGTTTTGGGTCATCTCCGATATAGTTCGTCAATCGGTGTATTTGTTCCTTGTCAGGACAATGAGACAGTTCGTTTGGCAGATCCATGTTTTACAAATTGTATCGTTTTAGTACTGTGTAACAAGTGTTTCTTTAAAAAACAAACCGGGAATGTGGGCCGAAATATTCACTTTGCTTTGAGGCATGAGACTGCTCGGCCCAAAGGGATTTTAAGGGACGACGCCGCCCCTTAAAATCCCTTGAGGAGCACTTCCGGGTGTTGCCAAAAGAACGACTTTTCCTGCTCCGCATTTTTTAAACATACTTAAATTACACGGTAATTAGAAATAGTTACCCAAAGCATTTTACAAAAATAACCCGGCTGTCCGGTTGAAAAGAATGATAAAAATCGCTTTAAAAAAAGGGCCCTTAAAAGTGACCTGATAAACCGACCGGGCCACCCGATCCCGTTGAAGAGCACTTTAGTGTGCGGCAAAACCCGGGAGCAGGCCGCCCGGCATTTTATAAATAACCTTTTCAATCATAATATTGGTCATCGATCGAGATTGACAAAAATCACCCCTCTCCGCGGTAAAAATCACCATTCCTGCAAAACCTTCCGGCTAC
>JBFIJS010000418.1:0-4554 GCA_041600595.1 Saprospiraceae bacterium
GGTATCGACAAGGCTGTTGAAATGGCCATTGCCGATGTCCGCAGTCAGTCGGAAAAAGTAAAAGGCAACTACGAAAAAATCCGCCAGGTAGCCACCATTTCCGCCAACAATGATGAGACCATCGGCACCCTCATTGCCGACGCTATGCAGAAAGTCAGTTCCGACGGGGTCATTACCGTTGAAGAAGCCAAAGGAACTGAAACCTACATGGAAGAAGTGGCCGGTATGCAGTTTGACCGGGGCTATCTTTCCCCTTACTTCGTGACCGATTCGGAAAATATGGTCGCAGAATACGACAATCCGTACCTCCTCATTCACGACAAGAAAATCTCCAATGTAAAGGACCTCATCCCCGTGCTGGAGATGGTAGCTAAAAACAGCCGTCCCCTGCTCATCATTGCCGAAGATGTAGAGAGCACGGCGCTGGGCACCCTGGTTGTCAACCGCCTGCGGGCAGCGTTGCAGGTCGTTGCCGTGAAAGCTCCCGGCTTTGGTGACCGCCGCAAGGCGATGCTGGAAGACCTTGCCATTTTGACATGCGGAACGGTTGTCAGTGAGGAACAAGGGTACAAACTGGAAAATGTAACCCTCGACATGCTGGGCCAATGTGAAAAAATAAAAGTGGACAAAGACAACACGACCGTGGTGAACGGCAAGGGCAAAAAGGACCAGATCCAGGCCCGCATCAGCCAGATCAAACAGCAGATCGATACCACCACCTCCGATTACGACCGGGAGAAATTACAGGAACGTCTCGCCAAACTGGCGGGCGGCGTAGCAGTGCTGCACGTCGGCGCACCTACCGAAGTAGAAATGAAAGAGAAAAAGGACCGGGTGGATGATGCCCTGCACGCTACCCGGGCCGCCGTAGAGGAAGGCATTGTGCCAGGTGGCGGTGTGGCCTACGTTCGGGCCATGAAAGCCCTCAACAGCGTGAAATGCGAAAACGAAGATGAGTTCACAGGCGTGGATATCGTCCGTAAAGCACTCGAAGCCCCACTCCGCAACATTGCTTCCAATGCCGGAGAAGAAGGCAGCGTCGTCCTGCAAAAAGTTCTCGACGGCAAAGGCTCTTTCGGATTCAATGCCCGTACCGGCGCCTACGAAGATTTGAAAAAATCGGGCGTCATCGACCCGGCCAAAGTGACTCGGGTAGCCATCGAAAATGCTGCTTCGATCGCCAGCATGTTGCTGATGACCGAGTGTGCCGTTTTCGAAAAGCCGGAGAAAAAAGCCGAGACATCCATGCACGGTGCCGGCGCCTACGATCCGGGCATGATGTAATACATCAAGGAATTTAACGCGATTTGTTTTCTCAATGGTTGGGGCCTTTCCGGCCCCAGCCTCTATTTCACGCTTCGGAGTTTTTCTGAAATAACAGACCCGGTACCGGGTAATCAATTTGGAGACAAATCATGCAACCGGTTTTATTGAGACCTCGCAAGTAGCCCCGAAAAGCGGGAAAACCTCCTAACTGCCAGCAAAATCCATTTTTATTAAAAACTAAAGCAATGAAAAGAAATATTTTAATAACCACCCTGACCGCGCTCATCGTTTCCCTCACCTCCATCGGGCTCTACCACATGGCCACCAAAAAAGAGGCAAGAACGTTCAAGGTGGAGCACATCAATAGTACGCCCGTCGCCAAAGCAGTATTTACCAAAGACGAAAACGGCGACCTGATCCCACTCGATTTTACCCGAACTGCTGAAAAAGTAATGGGAGCGGTGGTTCATATCAAATCGACCCAGACGATGGCCAACGCCCCCCGGCAGGGCTTCCGGCAGATGCCCGGCCCTTTTGGCGAAGATTTTTTCCGGGACTTTTTTGGTGAAAGGTTTAATTCGCCCGACCTCAACCGGGGTCCGCAGCTTAGGATGGGCCAGGGCAGTGGGGTGATCATCAGCGAGAACGGGCACATCGTCACCAACAACCATGTCATCGCTGATGCCGATGACATCGAGGTCGTTCTGCACGACAACCGCTCCTTTAAAGCCTCGGTCATCGGAACCGACCCCTCCACCGACCTGGCCTTGATCCGCATCAAAGCGGACGACCTGACCACCCTGCCTTTCGTCAATTCCGACGAAGTGCGGGTCGGTGAATGGGTCATGGCGGTAGGCAACCCTTTCAACCTTACCTCCACGGTGACAGCCGGCATTGTCAGTGCAAAAGGACGAAATATCAACATTCTCAAAGAACAATTTGCGGTCGAAAGTTTTATTCAAACAGATGCCGCTATCAACCCCGGAAATAGTGGTGGCGCCCTGGTCAACCTCGACGGAGGCTTGATCGGAATCAATACGGCTATCGCCAGTCCGACGGGCGCTTACTCCGGCTATGGATTCGCCGTTCCAAGCAACATGGTCGAAAAAGTCGTGGAAGACCTGATGAAATACGGCGTGGTGCAGCGAGGCGTACTCGGAGTGATGATCCGAACCGTGGACGGCAGTTTGAAAAAAGACAAAGACCTGGCGGTCAATACCGGCGCCTTTGTCGACAGCCTGATGCAAAACAGTGCGGCCGGTGAGGCGGGGATCAAACCGGGCGACGTCATCACCGCCGTGGACGAGGTGACCATCACTGACTCTCCGAAACTACAGGAAACCATTGCCCGGCACCGCCCCGGCGACGTGGTCAGAGTGACAGTAAACCGCAAAGGCACGGAGAAGACCTTTCACGTAACCCTCAACAATCGCAAAGGCGACACCAACCTGGTCGTGAAAGAACACAAAGAAGTGCTGGATTTGCTGGGCGCTGATTTTGCAGAATTGTCATCGGAACAAGCCCGCAAACTTGACTTAAAAGGCGGGGTGAAAGTGAAAAAACTGTACGCCGGAAAATTGCGGAAACATACCCAAATGCGCGAAGGCTTCATCATTACCAAAGTCGATGGAACGCCGGTAGCCTCGGTCGAAGCACTGGCAGAACTCCTCCGGAACAAGCAGGGCGGAGTAATGCTGGAAGGGGTTTATGAAGACATTCCGGGCGAATACTACTATGCTTTTGGATTGTAACGCCAAATAGAACCATCTGCGGACAGACAGTTATCTGCTGCATTCATTGCCTTTTGCCATTCTCCATTCATGAAACAGCTTTGCCAATACTTGATTGGCCTGTTTGTTAAAATGTTTATGGGACGAGGCTGCTGCCAGGCTATGGCCGGCAGCAGCTCTCCGCCCAATCAAAAAATTAAAAACCATGACCAGTAAAACCCAGTATGTAAAAATTCTCTCTAACACTGACCAGGGCGTTTGTCTGGAATATGTACCCAGCGGCCAGGTCGTCACGATTTCCAAGTCTTATTTCAGCCGCCTGACCGTATCGGGTGCTCTGAAAATTTTAGGCATTTCATAACCAAATACAACAGCTTATGGAAAAATCATTGAAAATCAGGTTACTACCCCACCACCAGCCACACAAAGTCCGTTTGCAACTGCTTTCCAACGGAAAGGTGTACGAAATGAGCCGCCGGAAATTTGAATCCCGCTGCGATTTAGGGCGGTACGAAGTGGAGAACCCCGAAGCACTCACCGGCGGTGTTTTCAACGCCGAGATCTACGAAATTTAAAGTTCTCTACGGAAATGACAGGGAGGGGCCAGCACACCTCCGTGCGAGTTCCTCCCGCTATCTTGCCCGAAAAATGCCGGTTCGGAACCCGACAGAAGTTTGTCCGGCCCGGTCAGTCGGCCAAAGAAATGGAAAGCGGAATCCCCGTTTGAAAAATTTTCTCTTCCCACCTTGACGATCAATGGGTTAGACCGCTAAAGATCATCCGCTATTCCTGCCCAAAACGCGCTTGTTTTTCTTACTTTCGCACCTCTTTTTACAAATCATCGGGAAACGACCTCGCTCAAGACACAATAAGGGCGATCAGGGCCACCACAACAGCCAACCGTTTTTCTTTGGTTTTTACAAAAATATTTGTCATGATTAATTTAATCCTCTTCGGCCCTCCCGGTTCGGGTAAAGGCACCCAGGCGGCCAAGTTGGTCGAAAAATACGGACTCGTTCACATTTCCACCGGCGACCTTTTCCGCTACGAAATGGGGAATAACACCCCGCTCGGCCTCGAAGCCCGCAGCTACATGGACAAAGGCCAGCTCGTGCCCGATTCGGTTACGATCGGGATGCTGAAAAACAAAGTGGACAACAGCCCCGAAGCCGAAGGTTTTATTTTTGACGGCTTCCCGCGCACCATTCCGCAAGCCGAAGCCCTCAACCAACTCCTGGCCAATATGGACACCTCCGTGACCGCCCTCATCGCCCTCGACGTGGATGACGACGAAATCGTGACCCGCCTGCTGGAGCGGGGCAAGGTCTCCGGCCGGAAAGACGACGCCAGCGAAGAAGTGATCCGCAAGCGTATTGAAGTTTACAAAGCGGAGACCAGCCCGGTTTATGACTTTTACGCCAAGTCGGGAAAGTCCATGAAAATAAAGGGTGTTGGCTCCATTGAGGACATCTTTGGGCGCCTGTGCGATGCGATTGATCAATTGTGAGAGGTGAGTAGTGAATAGCCTGCCCAAATTGAATTCGGGGCAGGCGATTCA
>JBFIJS010000419.1:0-4549 GCA_041600595.1 Saprospiraceae bacterium
GGGTGTTTTTATTTTCTCATTCTCTCATTCTCTCATTCTCTCATTCTCTCATTCTCTCATTCTCTCATTAAAGAACAGATCCTTACAGGATGAAAAAGGGGGCTGAACGGGGTTTTATGAATGGGAGTGGCATGAGGCGTTTACTAATTCACCAATTACCAATTACCAAGTCACCATCCACCATTTACCAATTCACTTTGAAACAATCAATATTTTTTATCTTCCTGATCCAGTGGGGGTATGCCTTTTCACAGGGGTCGGCCATCCCACCTGGCAATGATGCCTACCGCATACTTGACCGGTTGGAAATAAAGTCGGGAGTCATTCCCGATTACCATTCATCGCTAAAACCCTATACTCGCGGGGATGCGATGAAATTTATTTTATCCCTCGACACCCTAACGTCCCGATTGAATGCATTTGACCGGGACGATTGTTTTTATATGTACTGTGAAAACAACGAGTGGCTGACGGAAGACGATCTCAACCAGACCGCCTTTGGCAAAAAGGAAGGGTATTACGAAAAGATTCCCGGCGATACGTTGTACCGGTTCATACCGGCCTCCGCCATTACGACCAGTCTGGAGAGTGAACATTACATCCGGACCAACAAACCCATCTGGAAGCATTTTTACAAAACCCCCGCTAACTGGCTGGAGCTGAACCGGGATGCCTTTTATCTGAAGATCAACCCGATGATCAACTTTAACCTGGGAAAATCCGGACAGGGTGACCGCTCCGTTTTCATGAACCAGCGCGGGGTGGAAATCCGGGGCGGCATCGATGACCGGGTTTACTTTTACTCCAACATCACCGATACCCAGGCAAGGTTTCCGGAGTATGTGAACCAGTATATTAGCAAATTCCGGTCGTTGCCGGGCAATGGTTTTTACAAACCGTACAACAGCACGGTATTCAATTCGGAGGGTGCCTATGATTATTTAAACGGACAGGGCTACGTCGGCATCAATATTACCAAACACATCGGGTTGCAGTTTGGACACGGACGGAATTTCATCGGCAATGGCTATCGCTCCCTGTTGTTGTCCGATTTTTCCCATAATTATTTGTATTTAAAACTAAACTGGCGGGTATGGCGCTTCCATTATCAGAACATATTTGCGGAGCTAAATGCTACCTCAGCGCAGTCCAATCCCGGGGATAATAATTTGCCCAAAAAATACATGGCGGCCCATTATCTGAGTTTCAACCTGCTGCCGACGATGACGGTTGGATTTTTCGAAGCAGTCATATTCGATCGGGCCAACGGACAATTTGAGCTGCAATATTTAAACCCCGTTATTTTATACCGGTCGGTCGAACACCTGCTTGACAGCGAGGATAACATCCTGGTCGGACTCGATTTTAAATGGAATATTTTGCGTAAAGGCCGCCTCTATTCCCAGTTGGTGCTGGACGAATACAAATTCGGCGAACTGACCGGGGGCAACGGCTGGTGGGGCAACAAATTTGGCGTTCAGGCCGGCCTGCAGTGGGTCGATTTGTTCGGTGTCCCCCACCTGGATATCCGGACGGAGTACAATACGGTGCGGCCCTATACGTACACGTACCGGGCGGCCCAGAGTGCCAGTTATTCGCATTACAACCAGGCACTGGCCCATCCGCTGGGTGCCAATTTCCGGGAGTTTCTGGCCACGGTCCGATACCAACCTCACCGTCGCATCGCCCTCGAGGGCCGGCTGATCCGGGCCGAGTTTGGAGAAGATCCAGGCGGTGAAAACTGGGGCAGCAATATCCTGCTGGCGAATAATACCCGGGTGATGGAATTTGGCAATGAAACAGGACAAGGTATCGCCACCACCACCACGTTGCTGGGCCTGGATATCAGTTATGAGTTGTGGCACAACATTTATTTCGATGTGCAATATTTGTATCGCCAAAAGGAAAGTGCCCTGCCGGCCCGGTCGGATACGGATTCCTTTTTTGGGGCGGGTTTCCGTGTGAATGTGGGGAGGACACGCATGGATTTTTAATTATTAATTCACTTCAGGCAAAATAATCTCTTGCAGAGACGCAAAGAGCACAGAGGTTTTTTCGCCAGAGCGAAAATGGGTTGAACAGGTATTTACCGCCAAGACACAAAGGGCGCTAAGGTGGACGTTTGAAGGTAAATGGTATTTGCAGGGTTATCGCTGTTTCTGGTCAACATTTGATCTTTGTTTTTTCGGGTCTTTCCAGCAAGCTACGAGTACTCGTGTAGGCGGGAGAGGACGGCAGCGTACTGTTTGAGCGGAGCGAGTTTACGCTGTCTTGATTTTTTGGTTCTTTTTTTTCAAGAAAAAAGAACATTCTTGTCTCTCGCAGAGGTGTTTTTCGCTAAAGCGAAAATGGCTAAAGAGGAGTTTTACCGCCAAGACGCAAAGGGCGCTAAGTATTTTTCGCTAAAGCGAAATGTTTTTCTCGCAGAGTTTTTGAGATCGCAGAGGTGTTTTCGCTAAAGCGAAAAAAGCTGAACAGGGTGTTTACCGCAAAGACGCAAAGGGCGCAAAGCTTTAACCGCTAAAGCGGTTTCGTTTTTACCGCCAAGACGCAAAGGGCGCTAAGTATTTTTCGCTAAAGCGAAATGTTTTTCTCGCAGAGGTTTTAAGTTCGCAGAGGTTTTTTCGCTAAAGCGAAAAGGGGTTGAACAGGAGTTTTACCGCAAAGACTCAAAGGGCGCAAAGATTTCACCGCTAAAGCGGTTTCGTTTTTACCGCCAAGACGCAAAGGGCGCTAAGTATTTTTTGCTATACTCATCCCCTCAGCAGTCGGTGCTCCTCCCCTTTTGGGGGAGGTCGGGAGGGGGCCCTTTCACCGCCAAGACACAAAGGATGCTAAGTCTTTTTCGCCAGGGCGAAATGGCTTTTATCTCGCGCAGAGACGCAGAGAGCACAGAGGTTGTTTCGCCAGAGCGAAAAGAGAAGAGCGTTTCTAAAGAATCGACTCCCTAAACTTCGCCTACTGATTTTACATGCGACTATCTGTTAAGAAGGAAGTCAGCTGCAACTATTCGTTAAAATTCGTGAATTTAGCGGCAAAAAAGAAGAGCTACGAATTACACTAATTACTTCTCCCAGTCTGCTCACCCACCACTGCGCCAACAGAAACAAATTTGAAACCATCACCGTAAGATGAATTTTCCCCTTAAATAAACCCCCTCAACCATCTCAACCATCTCAACAAAAATATGAACCCATCAAATACCTACGTAGCCATTATGGCCGGTGGCATTGGCAGCCGCTTTTGGCCCGCCAGCCGGGAAGCACGTCCCAAACAATTCATGGACATCCTGGGCGTTGGGAAATCCCTGATCCGGCTGACCTTTGAGCGATTCCTGCACCTGTGCCCGGCCGAAAATATCTTTATCGTCACCAATGGCCAGTACAAAGACCTCGTCAAGGCCCATCTTCCCGAACTGACCGATAACCAGATCCTGTGTGAGCCCTCCCGCAACAATACCGGACCTTGCGTCGCCTATACCGCTTTCAAACTTAATGCCCTAAACCCCGATGCCAACTTCGTCGTGGCTCCTTCCGACCACGTGATCGTTAAGGAAAAAGCCTTTGTCGATTATCTGCAGCAGGCATTGACTTTTACTGCTGAGCAGGAAGCCATCGTCACCCTGGGCATTCAGCCGACACGGCCGGACACTGGTTACGGTTATATCAATTTTGAACCGGGCAGTCAGGCGGACGGCATCCACAAAGTAATCCGGTTTCGAGAAAAACCCGATCTGGAGACTGCCCGGCAATACCTCGACAGCGGGGACTATCTGTGGAATGCCGGAATATTTGTCTGGAGTGCCCGAACCATTCTCAACGCCTTCAAAAACCTGTCACCCGATATCTACGACATCCTCCGGGCCGGAGAACAGGTGTATAATACCCCCGGCGAACAGGCATTTATTGACAAAGCCTACCCTACTACCCCCAACATTTCCGTCGATTACGCCATTCTGGAAAAATCGCCCGACGTCTATACCATCCCCGCCGATATTGGCTGGAGCGACCTGGGCACCTGGGCCTCCCTGCACGCCGAGCGGGAACAGGATGCGGCGGGGAATGTGGTGCAGGGAAATGTCGAAACCATTAATGTCACCAACTGTTTGATCCGTATGCCGGCCGGCAAACTGGCCGTGATCAAAGGGCTGGATGATTTCATCATCGTGGACGAAGGAGATGTCATCCTGATCTGGCCAAAGGGAGAAGAACAGGGGATCAAAACATTTACCGAAAAGATGAAATCCAGCAGGCCGGAGTTTGGGTAAGGAGTATTGGGAATTGGGAATTGGGAATTGGGAATTAGTCATTAATCATTAGTCATTACCACTCTCATGCTACTCCAATCCATAAAACTCAGTACCGCTCCCTTTTTCATCCCGATGGGATCTGTTCCGTTGGGAATTAGTCATTAGTCATTAGTCATTAACACCCCCCATGCTACCTCCATTCATAAAACCCCGTTCAGCCCCCTTTTCTCATCCTGTAAGGATTTGTTCCGTTGGGAATGAGGAATTTTTATATATTGGAAATCAGGGAATTGAGAACTA
>JBFIJS010000420.1:0-4547 GCA_041600595.1 Saprospiraceae bacterium
AGCAGGTGCCGGCCTTTGTAGTAAGTATCGTTAAGGAAGTCCCGCAGGTGGTTTTTGACGTTTTCCTCGCTCTCCTCGTGGTCAATGCGGTCGAGCAAACGAATGAGGTGAGCCTTGAACGTTTCGATTTCAGAGCGGGTCGGTTTTACCTTCTGGTAGGCTTTGTTCAGCGTTTTTTTGAATGGGACAGGTGTCAGCTTCATACGGGGTAACATTGTTTTTTAATTCAGTACAGGAATGGTGGTTTTTAAAATGGGGCTAAATATAGCAACTATTGATTATAAAAAAACAAAGGGGTCGGTTTCCGGCCAACCTGTTCCTCCTTGAAATTCTTTGCGGCTTCCTGGCGGTTCCGGCCACTTTTCGTTGAGTTATTTTGCTAAACTTGCAGCCAAAAAATCCATCATGCCGACAAAACAGACCATTGCCCTCCTGACCGGAGGCACTTCTCCCGAGCACGAGGTGTCACTCAACTCGGCCCGCAACATTTACAAGGCCATCGACCAGCAGAAATACCGGGTGGAAGTGATTGGCGTAGCCCGGACGGGGGCCTGGCGGCATTTGCCGGTCGAGGTATTCCGGCAGGCAACAGCCATTGAGGGGGAAGAAGGCCGGGCGTTGGTGCTGCGGCCCGGCAGCGATGCGGTCATCGCTTACCAGTCGGGGGCGAAGCACTTTCCCAAAGTGGATGCCGTGTTCAATATCATTCACGGACCTTTCGGGGAGGATGGTACCTTACAGGGACTGCTGGCCGTGCTGGGCCTGCCGTATGTGGGGCCGTCAACGCTGGGCGCTGCGGTGGGGATGGACAAGGATTTTACTAAAAGAATATTGCGGGATGCCGGCATTCTGGTCGCACCGTGGGTGACGGTTTTCAAACACGAAAAAATTCAGTTTAAAAAGATCATCGATCAGTTGGGGGTTCCGCTTTTTGTGAAACCAGCCAATATGGGCAGCAGTGTGGGCGTGAGTAAAGCCGAAAACGAGGCCGAACTGAAAGCGGCGGTAGCGACGGCTTTCCGGTTCGACACCAAGGTGCTGGTAGAGCAAGGACTGTCGGGCCGGGAAATCGAAACTGCGGTACTCGGCAATATGGAGCACCAGGAAGTGAGTGGTGTCGGCGAAATCGTGATGGAAAAAGGATTTTACGACTACGAAAGCAAATACCTATCACCCGATGCGGCAAAGGTGGTGATCCCCGCCGAAAATGTGAGTGAACAGGCCATTGCCCTGATCCGGCAAACAGCCTTGCGGGCCTACCGGGCGCTGGGTTTGGAAGGCCTGGCCAGGATGGATGTCTTTCTGGTGGACGGTGAAAAAGTGTATGTCAACGAGCCGAACACCCTGCCAGGCTTTACCAATATCAGCATGTACCCCAAACTCTGGGAAGCAGCCGGCCTACCTTATGCCGATCTGATCGACCGGCTGATCGAACTGGCCATCCAACGTCACCAACGTGACCTCAGGCTACAGCGTACCCGGTTGTAAGGCGGGGAATTTCATTACCGCACCGGGTCAATATCATGGAACAGAAAAAGAATGGGAAAGTCGGGAAATCAACCTGTTTCGCAGAAATTCGGTAATGCCCGGGCATATCTGAGGTGCAGCGTTGGCCCGGCGTCCGGCATCAGGCCATGCTGGTACTGACCTGGCCCAATCGCAGGGGCACACTATCGGTGGCACCGGCAGTAATATTGCGTTTCATAACTTCCAGCGCACTACGGGAGATGTCCGGTGCATTGATGATTTCGATATTCCTTTGAATGTGAATGGCTTGGGTCATGCTGCAAAGCAACACGCCACTTTCCAATTCCCGGCTGGCGATGTACAGCCAGGCTTCCTGCAGGTTTTGGATCAGGTTGGGTACTTTTTGGTTGATAAACAGGCGATTGAAAAAGGAGTGGGAAGGTTCTTCCTGCCCAGCGCTCTGACTCATGACGGAAAAAATGACCTTGGAAAGGTGCGGGTGAGTCGTATCCTTGACGTAGGTTTCATTGTGGCGATAGGGAAACTGGATCAGGTTGAACGGGCTGGCATCGGCAAAATATTTCGGCAACTCCTGCATATTTTCACAGGTAGCTCCCCAAGCCCGGATCATCCCTTTTTGTTTGGCTTTTTCCAGGGCCACCCAAAGGGCCTCGTTGACGGCCTCCCCGTAGGTGCAGTCGTGGAGCAGGTAGAAATCAAGATAATCGGTATTCAATTCACGCAAGCTTTTCTCCAGCGATGCAATAGCCGATTGAGGGGTGATTGCCGCCCGTTTCACCTGAGAAACCGAATAGGTTTGTATAGCCCGTTGGGTGAGGCCCGGTGCCGTTCTTTTCAGGTGCCGGACTACGTCTTTTACCTGCGCCATCAGCGGAAAAGGCCGCGGCGGAACAATACCAAACTTGGAGGTAAGAATAACCCGGTCTCGCTTGCCCTGAATAAATTCGCCAACGATGGACTCTGCTTGTCCGTAACCATAGGAGCGCGCCACGTCGAAGTAGTTTACGCCCAGGTCGTAGGCCATATTCAAGGTACGAAGAGCCGTCTTCTTGCTTTTACTACCGCCAAAGGTGGAACACCCGAGGCCCAATAGTTTTTTGTTGTTTGAGAGATGATCAGTCATTAATCAGTAGGTTTAGAGCGGTTTCTCATTCCCATGGTATGTTTTCATTCGAAACCTAACCGGTTGCCAAAGTCAATTCGCTATTTTTCAATTGGTCCGGGGGCATTCTTGCGGGTGATGGATCGCCTTTTAAAGGCAACTGCGCCACAAAATGCCTTTTTCATACTTGGTTTTATGATAAAATACCTATCAGGCTCGGGTCGGTACACTCATCGGTCAAATGGTCCGAAAAATGGTCGACTCGGAGAAATATCGGGATTTTTTAAATCTATTAATTTCAAAAAGAGACAGGAAATTCAGGAAGCTTTATCACAAAACTGGTCAATCAGGCATAAAGGTATGCAACGATTAACGGTTTTGAAGAATCGTTGTTCTCTGATTTGCAAAGATATTTTATTGTGTAATGCGTCCGGAGCGTTGTTGCAGCCGTCTGCAACGTGTATTTTATCCGCCAATCCGGTGAAAATCAGGCCTCAAAAAAAGGGGGAAATATCGATGCTACACGCCCCTTTCCACCAGCACTACCCTATTCAACCGGGGAGTATGACAACTTACCCACTGCCTTTTTGCCGTTCTGACTGCAACCTCCAACCCGGCAATTAAATTTTTCGGTCATATCTTATACCTTTGCCCGCCATTTTTTAAACATTTTATCAATGGCATTTCTACGCCAGACACGGCGAAACTGAGCCCCTACTTTTCTGACAGGTTGCTCAATTACATATGCCCAGAGAATGAATTACAAGTTACTGTTCCCGACATACCGCAACCGGTACCTTTTTATCAAAAGCCATCTGCAGGCTTACAGTAATGGCCGGCCTTTCAAGCGGACGCTCAACCTCGGTACGGGAGAAGGCGACTACGACCCCATGATTGCCACGAAAAGCCAGCAACTTACCGCCTGCGACATCAATGCCGATGACATCGCTTTTGCGCAAAAAATGAACGCTCATGTCCCCAACCTGAGCTACCAGATTGAAAACGCCCTCGACCTGTCGTTTCCCGACAATTACTTCGACCTTGTCACCTCGGTGGATGTGATGGAGCATGTGGGGCAGCCGCAGCGCATGACCGCTGAAATTGCCCGGGTGCTGCGTACCGGCGGACTGGCCTTTATCACTTTTCCGCAACTGCATTTCCCCTGGACGTACGACCCGCTCAACCGGTTGGCTGGCAAAAGGGCCATTGCGCAGGGAGCCTATGCCTTTGGACATGAGTACCTGGTCGATCCGGCTCTGTTCAAAGATTGGGCGACCGCCTGCGGAATGGAAGTGATGGAGGAAAAAAACCTCAGCGGCTATTTGATTGGCCTGCTGGAAATGTACTGGACCGGGATCATTCAGCGCCTGTTCAAGGCCAATGCCGGCAATGTGTCGGGTGGTCAGGGAGACAAAGCCAAACTGCGCCCCTCGGCCCGGGAGCCTTTTCTGGTCAAACTGACCGATGCGATTGTCTGGCTCGACCATTTTTTGTTTAAAAACACCCGGCACTCCGTCGGGAAAGGGTTTGTCTTACGAAAAAAATAACGGCCTCGCCGCGGTCATCCTCTCACCCGTTCACTCACCGCAGCCCGGTGAACTCCTTTAGCATAAGACCGCCGCAGCAGACCAATGATACGGTTGTACGCCACCTCATTTTCCTGAAAATCAACACCGTTCACATCGATGATCAGGATGGGAAGATCTTTTTCCGTTTTGAAGTACCCGAAATAGGCATCCTGCAACGACTGCAGGTACTCCGCTTTGATGTCTTTTTCAAAATCGCGGCCCCGCTTGCTGATATTGGACAGGATATCGTCCACATCCCGATGTAGGTAAACGAGCAGATCAGGTTTGGCAAAGGTCGAATTGAGGGTATGGAAGAGCCGCTGAAAAAGACGGAATTCCTCACCATTCAGGTTGTTTTTGGCAAACAACAAGGTTTTGATAAAAAAATA
>JBFIJS010000421.1:0-4546 GCA_041600595.1 Saprospiraceae bacterium
AAAAACGGCTCAGAGAAAAATCCCTGAGCCGTTTTTGTTGGTTGAGCCGGAGGGCTCATTTGTTTTTCTTTTTGAAATCCCCTGCTTTCCAGGCATCAAAAAATTGCTTCCAGGCAATCGGGTTGTAAATGTTCATTGGAGGCTGCTGGCCAATATAGTAGTAGCTGCGAGCCTGCTGGCGGAGATAGTAGTTGGCGTGTTCCCGGCCGTCGGATGGTACGGTGCTTCGCATACGTTCGAGCGTCTCGTTAGCCACGTTGCGAAGGGCTCGTTGTTCCATTTCAGAGGTGACATCCATGGCGAGGAATTCGAGTTTGAAATGTTCTTTGCTGGGCCACGGGAAAACGACGGTTTCGGGCAGGTTCATTGTGTCTTGCGACATCAACTGGACGAGGGAGTAGCGACTGTCAGGCAGGTTTTTCGGGATCGTATATTCCACCGTTTTGTATCCCACTGCTGAAAACTCAATAACGTCACCTTTTTCCACAACAATGGAAAAGAAGCCGGTGAAGTCGGAGTAGGTTCCCCGGCCTTTATCTTTGATCAGGATATTAGTGTAAGGGACCGGCATCAGTTCGGAGGTAGTGCCGTCGAGTACCATTCCTGAAAATTGCACCAGATCATTGTCCGCTACTTGTGCCGAAAGCAGGTTGCTGGACAAAACGGCAATGAGGCATATAAACAGGTTTTTTATAGTCATGATAAAAGTTGAATAAGTAAGATGTATTTTTGATCGGAAGGCATTGAGTCTGAGAACCATCTCTTTGCCCGCCAGTTCATTCTTAAAACGTCCTTGTCAAATGTTTTGACCGGTTGAACTCCGGCACTAAGTTGCTGTCCTAAAGACGGGGGCTGATGACATTTGGTTGTGCGTCTGCGGGGTTTGTTCGGACATCAAAACTAAGACGCCTGCCATAGGGATAAAGTTGGCAACAAAAGTCAAATTTAGGACTTTTGTAACGATGGTGAAATGATCTGTCAGCATAGATGTTTAGATTCTTGGCAAGCTGTCGACAAATTTTGGAAAATGCTTTGCCGCCGCCCCGGATGGGGGTTTGGCCTGACGGATAAGTCCTATAAGTTTTCAAAATTCCTCAATCAACCGATTCCTCTACTTTTGAGCACTTTCACTGCATTTTTGCACAACCCGCTTGCCCGCTCTGTCTGTTCGTAAAATGCACACGACAGGGTCGGCAGCCCAAAGCGACAACATTTCAATATGAGAATATTTATTACAGTTTTGCTGATAGCAGCTTTCTTTTCGGCTACGGCCCAGGAACTCTACGATATAAATCAGGTAACGACCATTGAGATTACTTTTCAAAGCAACGACTGGCACCAACAACTCAACGATCTTTATGCCGCAGGTAATGGCGACCGGCTGCTGGCAACCGTGGAGATAAACGGCGTTTCCTTCGACAGTGTGGGAGTTCGTTACCGGGGAGGCAGCACATTTGACGAGTCAAATGTCAAAAATCCGTTGAATATCAAGTTGGACCACATTAAAAACCAGAACTATCAGGGATACGAGGTACTGAAGTTGTCCAATGGTGCAAAAGACCCATCCTGGCTGCGGGAAGTACTGGGCTTTGAGATCGCCCGTCAGGTTATGGAAGCACCCAAAGCCAATTATAGCAGTGTATATGTAAACGGAAATTTTCTTGGTGTTTATGCCAATGTGGAGAGCATCAATTCAAAATTCTTTGCCGAACGCTTTCTGTCCGATCCCGATAATCCCCGACTTGAAGCCAACCCATCTTACAGTTTTGATGAAATCCCAACCCCGCCTTTTGGTTGCCTGGAGGGCCACGGTGCCGCACTGGAAAACCTGGGTCCCAGTGATGTTTGCTATTTTGCCCATTACGAACTGCAATCGGCCACCGGCTGGGCAGATTTACGGCAGTTGGTGAGTTTGCTGGAAAACAACCCCGATGATATTGACGACCTGATGGATACGGATCGTTTTATCTGGATGGCTGCTTTTAACAGTCTTCTGGTCAATCTCGACAGCTACCTTGGTGCCAGCCCGCGCAATTATTTTATTTATAAAACAGACAACGGGCTGTGGGTGCCTGTCGTCGATGATTTGAACGAGTCGTTTGCCCGTTTTCCCTGGCTGGACATCCCGTCGCCGGGTGACCCGCAACCACCGCTTAGTTTTTATACCGGATTTCCTCTTTTCGAAGGGGAAAACGATCCGCAGAAGCCACTGCTGAATGCACTTTTTCTCAACAGCAACAATGGGCGTAAAATTTACGCCGCCCATCTTCACACGATGATCCGGCAATTGTTTACTTCCGGCTGGTTCGAACAACGGGCCATGGAATTACAGGCATTGATCAACGATGAGGTGCTTTCGGATGACAACCATTTTTACTCACACGGTGAATTTCTTGATAATTACGATCAAACGGTAGTCGATAATTACGACGGTGAAGACGCTTATGGTCTTTTTCCTTTGATGGACGGGCGGATCGCTTACCTGCTCGACCAGCCGGCGCTGCAAGCTGTTCCACCGACTATTTCTGATGTGAATACGGCTCCCGATGTGCCAATGGCCGGCAGTAGTGTCAATATTACGGTTGCAGTTAGTAACGCCAACTTCGTTCGGCTGGGGTACCGCAACAACCGGACAGAGGCTTTTCAATATGTGGAAATGAAAGACGACGGCAACAATGGCGACGGCGCAGCCGGAGACGGCGTGTACGGGGCAACGGTGACGATTGCGGTGGGTGGTATGCAATATTATGTTTATGCCCAAAACGACGAAGCGGCTATGTTTTCTCCCGAGCGGGCAGAATTCGTTTTTTATGAATTGGGTGCGTCGGGGAGTGTCGTTATCAATGAATTAATGGCTTCCAACCAGACGAGTGTGTCCGACCAGGACGGCGAGTTTGACGACTGGGCAGAGCTCTACAACAATTCTCCGAACCCGATCGATCTTTCGGGATGGTTTCTGAGCGATGATTTCCAGAATCTGACGAAGTACGAATTCCCGAATGGCGTCGTCATCAACCCCGACAGCTACCTGACCATTTGGGTGGATGATGATGAAACACAGGCGGGACTGCATGCGACCTTCAGACTGAATGCCGATGGAGAAGCCCTGATCCTTGTGCGGCCTGATTTTACAATTGCGGACCAGGTCGTTTTTGGCGCACAGATAACGGATGTTGCTTATGGGCGTTGTCCCAATGGGGTCGGGGCATTTACCTTTTTAAACCATACTTTCGGGGCCGATAATACCAGTGCCTGCGTTACAAATACCGACGAAGTGCCGGGGATGGCCAGACTTCTGGTTTACCCAAACCCCGTTCGGGGCCAGCTAACGATTGAAACCGGTAACCAGGTAGCCCAAAAGGCCGTGTTGTGGTCGCTTTATGGCCAGGCCGTAAAGGAATTGCAATTTACCGGGAAAGGGCAGTTGGATGTTTCAACTGTACCTGCCGGCATGTATTTCCTTGATATCGGAGGTGTTGTGGTTGAAAGGGTTGTCGTTGGACAGAGAGAATGAAATACCTGTTGTTTACCGGGTTTTTGTCTCAGATAATGGAAGGTGGCGGCATGGCCTTGGGTGAGGCAGCAGGCTGCCCCGGTCAAAGATATTTCAGGGGAGGGCAGTACCTGCGGCGCTGCATTTTTTCAGGTTAGCAGGGGCTTGCAGCCGTTCTGATACCGGGTACCTCTCGATGAAGTTGGGACTGTGAACCGACAAAGCCGCATCCGGTTAAATCATATTATGGTAAACGGGCAGACAATGTCCCCGTAAATACCAGCTTATCTTTGTAAGGAAGGTTTAAAAAAAAACGTGTCAACAGGCCAGTCAGAAAACTGACTTTTGCTGAAAATTTGTTTTAGATTAAGTCCTTATTTCCGTATTTTTCGATCGATCTTGTTTTTGTAAATGCATTTCATTGTTTCACACTTAAAAAAATTGTTATGGCAAAAAAGAATGTACTCCAGGAGTTTGAACGCTTCACGATAACTAAAAAAGAAAGTAACGGTATTCGCGGCGGACGCAGCAGAAATCCCATCGATACGGGGTCTTTTGGCTTCGTCAACTGGGATGATATAGAGGTAAGAGATCCCGGGGTAGTCATTGTTACGGGTGCCAATGTTAAGTTGTCGCCTCCCCGAAAAGGAAGCCTTTGATCCATTAATTCTGAACAAATTTAGATCGCACAATCTCTGCAAATGGTATTCCTGTGATCTTGCTGTCCAGCCAGGATTCTAAATCGAACAGTCCGAATATACCATGTTCCGACTGTTGGGATAAGCCCTCGAATTCGCCCCTAAGCTTTTCGAGGGCTTGTTTTTTGTCTTTTTTTGATTGAGTAGACGACGCTTCTTTTATAAAAGCCATCAGCTTTTTTTCAATTATCGATAGTTTACTTTCTTTATTTAAAAACCGGTAAGTTGACCGTAATAAGCTCTCGAGGAGGATGGTGTTTCCCAGTTCATAATGGATGATTAAATTGAGGATTCTGGCCAGTCCCTGTAAATCTACCCGCTCCACATCACCGGAAATATCAAGCCATTCGTTCAG
>JBFIJS010000422.1:0-4546 GCA_041600595.1 Saprospiraceae bacterium
GTATAAAAGTTGATATTTGCACGAAATCCAACCACTGTTTTGTAAAAACCTCTTTCACCAACAATAACACGGCTACTTGTTTTATGAGGCCAACAAAAATTTTGTTTGGCAAAAGGTAAGTTTTTTTTGATAAAATGATAAAAATCATTAAGAGGGAAGGTAAATTGAGCCAAAATCTTTGCAAAACCATGAAGCAACTCTTTTATATCCTGCTGTTTTCCTTTGGCTTTACTGCTTGTTCGCACACCCCGGATGGTGCTGATACCGCCGCTGTTGCCTCCACGGAAGTACAATCCCTGACCGGCCACCTGCTGGTGCCTCCAAAAGAACCGGCGGCAGTCCTGGCGAAAAAAGATTCACTCTTAACAATAGCCAGAAACCAATATGAGGAGAATCCCAATCACCTGGATCACATTATCTGGCTGGGCCGGCGGACCGCCTATTTATGGCGCTACCAGGCGGCCATTGAAATTTTCACCAAAGGCCTGGTGCGTTTTCCCGATGCTCCCGAACTCTACCGCCACCGGGGGCACCGCTATCTTTCCATGCGAAAGTTTGACCAGGCCATTGCCGATTTTGAAAAGGCCGGGCAACTGGCAGCCGGCCGCAGCCTCGAAATTGAACCCGATGGCCTGCCCAACAGACTTAACACACCGTTGTCGAACCTGCATTTCAACATTTATTACCACCTCGGACTGGCCCATTATTTAAAGGGTGATTTTGCAAAGGCGAAAGCGGCGTATAAGACCTGCCTGGAGTGGTCTGTCAACCCCGACCTGAAAGTGGCTACTGCCGACTGGCTGTACATGACCTGCCGCCGGTTGGGCGAAACGGAACAAGCTGATTCCCTTTTGGCTACGATCCCCGCCAATTTGGAATTGATCGAAAACGACGGTTATTTTAACCGTATTCTGCTGTATAAAGGCTTGAAAAAACCGGAAGATCTGTTAGATTTTTCCGAAACGGAGCTGGATAACCAACTCAACCTCGTCACCCAGGGCTATGGCGTGGGTAATTGGTTCCTCTGCAATGGCGATACGGCCCGTGCTTTTGACATTTTCAATAAAATTTTAGAAACGGATTACTGGTCAGCGTTTGGATATATAGCGGCGGAGGCGGAGGTGTTTTCTCGTCGCAGCCAATGAAGCACTTTCTTTAAAAAACCAAAAAATCAGGCAACCCCATCATGAAAAAATCCACATTTCTGACAGTCGTTATTTTGTATTTTACCATTTGTGTAAACGCTCAAACCGATAACCTGCATCAACCCGGCCGCCAAAAATGGCTGCTCTCTTTCACCCTTGGAGGTGATTTGCTTTTTTTCAATAACAAGTCATCCCCATTGCTCGTAATAGACAAACAGAACAATCTGAATGTAATGGCTGAGGGGCTGGGGCAAATAGAAGTGATGTATATTCATAACAGATTGGCGATTATGTCCGGTTTTGGTGTTATTTCCCAAAACTATGGCTTTAGCAATAATACCTGGTTTATTAATTTATCAACGGGTCAATCCAACTCAGGGGCTTTTCACGAATTAAGCTATACGCACAGGTATTTCAGTATTCCTTTAGGAGCCGGCTTGGTCATTTCCCCACAACATGCTACCAACAGGACAACGCTTCTCTATTGTCAAGTTGTTGGCGGTTTTCGGCAGGCGACGAAAACGGAGGTTACCTATTTCAGTGGTACGAGCGCCGCCCGGATTGGGGCGACGGAGACTTTCCTGGAAACGCAGCCTCACCAAAAGTTTAGTCAGCGGATTGCTTTTGGAATCGGGTACAGATGGAATATTAAAGGCTCTGGCATTGGCATTAGCCTCAACCTGAGAGCGGTGAAGGTACTCACAACGGTGGACAGTGAATTTGTAAGTCACCCTTTTGGCGTCGGCGTGCACCTGGGACTGTTACATCAATTTAAGTGATCGGAAAATGATGCACGATCCTGAATAGCAACAGGATTACCCTGCCGGCGGACGCCTTATTTCGGAAAATAAAACGGGGCAGTTTTCACCACCCGAAAATTTATCACTTCTTCGCCCGGATCGTCGTGGTTTCCTGAATCCAGCAAGGCACCTGATACGACTGTCCTTCCGCAAGTCCCCTTTGGAAAATTTCCCCCAATTCCGGCATATACTGCGAATATTGGTTGATCAGTTTTTGCGCTTCGGAGCGGGTAGAAGGATCGGACTTCGCCCTTTCCCACATGTCGATGGCCGGCCACACGACCCGCTGACTGTCCCAGCCCCGGCCGGGGCCACAAAGCGGTCCACTGGAAGCGTACAGGGTGCCAATCAAAACGTATGGCTCGCCCCAGCCTGGCCGCAGATTAGCGGCTTCCCGGGCATATTGACGGGAGCGGGAGAAACTCTTCAAGTGGGCGTAGTAAATTTTTGCAATGATAAGCTTATAGGTGGCCTTGTCCTTATTATCAGACAAGTTGGCAATGGCTTTTTCCAAACAATCGATCGCATCCTGATATTGGCCCTCCCGAAGCAAATCGTTGCAGGACGGCCCGGTTTCCACCTTGCAATTGTTGTTGTAGGCTTCATTGATTGCCAGTAATTGAGGCGCATTGGGATCGCAACCACCAAAGCGGAGGCGACTGTAAACCGTGTTGATCACATCGCAGTCTTCGGGGCTGGCCTCGAAGACTGGGTAGTATTTGGCCAGGTAGTAGTCGCAGTCGTAAAAGCCCTTGATGGCTTCGAGCGCTTCCAGCCGGGCTGGAGCGTATTCATTGATGATGCCCCAGTTTTCGCAATCTCCGTTTTTCTCACATTCTGCCATTCCTTTTTTAATGGCTTTCATGATCATTTCCTGGTACTTCTTCGCTTCCGGCACCGGTATTTTTTCTTCCAGCGTCAGGTCCACCAACAGGGCGGTAAAAGGGTTGAGGATGAAGAACCGGGGTTCGCCTTTGTCCAGTTCAATGGATTTTTTAAACAGCTCATATTGCTCCATCGGGGTAGCCTTTTCCGGATATTTGAAAAAATAATCGAATGCTTTTAGTCCCTGAGCGTAGCCACCTTCGGGGTAGCATTCTTCCATTTTATCATAAAGGGCAAATATCTTCTCCAGGTACTCATCCTTTTTGGCGGGTTCTTTCTCCATAAATTTTTCGTAGAAAAAGACCCCGTCGGTAAAAACGGTAGCCCGTTTACCGTCGGCAGCCGGGGCGTCTTTGAACACTTTTTGCCAATAATCGAAGGCGAGGGTATAATCTTCTGCCTTTTTAAAATCCCGGTACAATACGAAGTTTTCCAGGGCCAGGTCGGGGTTGGGGGCGTCCTCGAAGGTGTTGCAGGGGTTCTGTTTGACCTCTGGCCGGGGTGGTTCGGGCTTGGTTTCTGTGACAGCCTCCGGCGTTTTGGGGGTACAGGTAAGAAACAGGGTAGCGAGTATAAGGATGGAAATTCGGTACAGCATAGCTAAGGATTTTGACTTTTGACGGATGGCGCCAGACCTGTTTTTTATCGGGTGAAACGCCATGATAAGAATAGATGCTAATTTGACTCTGAAAGCTTGATAAAGCCACAAAAAAACAAAAAAGCCCCGTTCCGACCAATCAGAACGGGGCTTTTTAGCGCTTTGAATTCAATTAAAACCGAACGGTAACTGTTTCACCGATCCAGCATGGAACCGTCAGCGTATCCCCTTCTTTTACCTTCCGCATGAAGGCATCTTCCTGCTTGGGTTTGTGAGCGGCATAGCCACCGATTTTTTGGTTGGCTTCGCTGGCTACCTCGCTGTCGATCGATTTGGCATAAGAATATTTATCGATGGCGGCGAGAATGGCTAATTGTGCGTCGAACGCATCTGCTCCGCAAGAACGGCTGGCTTTGGCGTACATATCGCCAATGAGCATGTAAGGACGTCCCCAGCCACTCTTTAGAGAGGCCGCTTTGCGGGCATGGGTACGGGCATCTGCGTATTGGCCCATTTGGCGAAATTCAACAGAGGCCATGTAGAAATAGTAGTTGGCGAGTTTGTCCGGATCGGCATTGCCGGCCTCTTCCTGGTCGATCCCTTCCTTAAATTTTTTCAAAGCCTCGGTGTATTTTTCTTCTTTAAAAAGAGCAACGCCGTGCTCGCCGGGGTTCTCTGCGTAGTAAGCAGCCAGTTTCTCCGCGTTGATCGCAGCCACCACGGTTTCGTATTTGGTTTTCACCTCAGCTACGAAAGCATCGGATTCATCGCAGCCCTGTCCGGTGAGTTTATTGTAAATGTATTTCAACATTTCAATGTCTTCCGGATTCTCCCGGAAGTCCGGCTCCAGTTTTTTCTTGAAATATTCGCAGTCGAAAATCTCGTTTTCGATTTCCGCAAATTTATGGTTCATGTTGGCCTTTACGTCTTTCACATAGTCGGCAAAGTCACCGCCCTGGGCGATCTGTTTGTCGGCAATGTCATTCAGCTGGATATAAATGTTGCGGGCCTGTTCGGCATCCATCAGTTTGTTCTGATAGTTGTAAACGGCAATGTAGGCGTATGGAACCATCACGGCGTAGTTGGTCTCGTCACCACCGGCAGCAACAGCTTCTTCA
>JBFIJS010000423.1:0-4536 GCA_041600595.1 Saprospiraceae bacterium
CTCTACCGGGAAGAACAAAAAGCTGAGGATATGCTCAAGATACTGGGCTATATGTAGCCACTTTGATAAATGCAGGCAGGCATTGATTGCCCGGCTTTTTTGGGGAGAGAAAAACCACAGAACCTTCTTTGTCCTGTTTTTGTGAGAGCACGGAAACCTGAGTTTATAACGCAGCTGGAGCATACAGCCTTTCTACCCGCTTGGGTTTACGGATCGAATTCTCATCTGTAAAAGTTGCCAGGAAGAGCATCTATTAATGCAGGCCATTCAAAGAAACACCCCGATGACGATAATTATCGTTTGTGCTGATCGGGCCGTGGGTAAATCGATCACAGCCAGCCTTCCCTTTTATACCACTCCAAAGTTTCTCTGAGGCCTTTTTCCAGATCGTATTTTGGCTGAAAATTCAGGTCTTCTTTCAGGGCGGTCAGGTCGCATTTCCAATTCATGCTTTCCAGAATGTTAACCTTTTCCAGGTTGAGGGCGGGGTAATTTCCGGTAACTTTTGCGGGTTGTTCCAATAGCCAGGCAATACTCCTGACCAAAGTAACAGGCACATGCAGACGCAGTGTTTTTTTTGCTAAAAACTTTTTTGCGTACTTCCCTAAATCCGTTTGCGAATAATATTTTCCGTCGGAAATAAAATAGGACTTCTGTGTTACTCTCGACAACGTAGCATCCAGAATCGTCTTGGTTAAATCTTTTACATAAATAAAAGTCAGGTGCTGTTTTCTGCTACCAATATACCCTTCTATATTTCGATTAATTAATTTAAAAAAAGTCAGAATTTCTTTTTCTCTCGGTCCGTAAATAGCCGTTGGCCGGATGATGATATAGGGAAAATCATTGAGCGAATAAATATATTCCTCGGATTTCAATTTCGACCATCCGTAAGTATTGATCGGTTTTTTCGCATCTTCTTCTTTCAGAAAATCTGACAGGTCGGTACTACTGGCCGGGCCGTAGGACGCAAGGCTGCTGATGTAAATAAATTTTTCGGGTACACTATCCGTCGTATACAGTGAATCAATTAAATTCTTTAAATAATCATAATTGACGGTATAATAATCTTCTAATTTCGGGGCCGAAACGATACCTGCATTATGGATAATATAGTCGAATTTGGCCTTGTATATTTTCTCTTTTAAAGCTTCTTTTTTTGCAAAATCTATTTCAAAAAAACGAATGCGTTTATCTTGTAAAAAGGCCCTGCTGCTGGATTTTCTGACGCCCGCATATACTTCTAAATTGCGTGCCAGTGCCTCTTCCACCAAGTGGCTGCCCACAAATCCGGACGCACCTGTTATCAATATTTTTTTTGCCATCGATTAATCGTTAGTTACATTTTTTTTCGTACATCCGGTATCGTTTATACGCCACCATATTGACCCCTTCTACCCCTTTTTTCATCATCTCATTATTATCCAATATCCAGGAAGCTTCTGCTTCATTAAATCCTTTTTCAATACCTCTGGAAATAATGCGGGCATAAAAAATACCTTCAATTCCCATTTTCCGGTAATCCTCCAAAACGCCGAGTAAAATAATACGAAGACGTTTTATTTTCTTTTTTTGAAATAATAATTTAAAAATACCGGTGGGCAATAACCGCCCTTTTTTCATGTCTTTGACAATGGTATTTATGTCCGGAATGGCCAGGGCAAAAGCAACAGCCTTTCCGTCGTGCTCGGCGATTAAAGCAAAATCAGGGTCGATGACCATTTTCAGTCCCTCGGCAAGATGGTTAAACTCCTCGTTGGTCGGGGGTACGAAGCCCCAGTTTTTGTCCCAGGCCCCCTTGTAAATATCCCGGATGGTTGCGACTTCCTGTTTGAAGTTTTTCATCTTCACATTCCGAACCTCTATCCCCCTTTTCGACAACCGCTCCGCCAGCATATTCGCAATCCGGACGGATTTCATATTGACCATTTCCTCTGTAACATGGTAGGCCAGCATATCCATTTGTTTGGTAAAACCATAACGTTCGAGAAAGGTCACGTAATACGGTTTATTGTACACCATCATGACCACGGGCGGGCGATCAAAACCATCGACCAGTAGCCCGGCGGTGTCGTTGGTACTGAAATTGGCTGGCCCCATGATACCGTCCAGACCCTCCTGCCGTACCCAGCCGGCCGCCGTATCAAGCAACAGTTTTGCCACGTCATAGTCTTCAACCACATCGAACAGGCCAAAATAACCCACATTGGTATTGGCAAACCGGTTGTACTCGTTGTTGCGGATAGCGGCAATTCTTCCTACTATTTTATTGTCTTGCCAGGCGAGATAAAGCTGCACTTTGGAGTGGCGAAAAAAAGGGTTTTTCTTTTCGCTTAGTAATTCTTTCTGGCCGATGTAAATTTCGGGGACGTAGTTGGGGTCACCTTTGTAAAGGTCGTGAGGAAAGTCAATGAAGCGTTTTTTGTCGCGTCCGGTTTGTACTTCAATGATGCTTGTTTTCATAAATCATTTTTAGTGGGAAATTGGCCTCGATCCGTCCGGGTAGCGAGCCTGTTTACGGCTTCCTTCCCGGCAATGAACTATCGAAAGTACTGATTGAGCGTGAGCGACCAAAGAAGGGAAAGCCTGTATCAATGCCATACATGATAAAAATCGGTCATCGCAGAGACATTGATACGCTGCGCAGCCTGGCTGCTTTCTGCGTGTCGATGTCTCTGCGATAAAACACGATCGTGACCCGTTGGCGGCAAAATGCTCCCGGAAAAATCTTCCGGGCTACACAGTTTGCCCGGTCAATATATCCAGCTTTCTGGCTACTGCGGCCAGTTTCCCGATCGCTTCTTCGATCTGTTCGAAAGTGTGCGTAGCCATCAGGGAAAAACGGATCAGAGTATCTTCGGGTGCGACGGCAGGTGTAATAACGGGGTTGACAAATACTCCGGCGTCCTGCAGCATGCGAGTGAGCATAAATGTTTTATTCACATCCCTCACATAGATCGGAATAATAGGCGTTTCGGAATGCCCTGTATCGAACCCTAATTCATCCAGCATATTCTTGGCGTAGTGGGTATTTGCCCATACTTTTTCGATTCTTTCCGGCTCGTTTTCGATGAGTTGGAGCGCCGCCAGTACGGCAGCGGCATTGGCAGGAGCAATACTCGCACTGAATATTAGGGACCTTGCGTTGTGCTTGAGCCAGTTGGCAGTGGCGTGATCGGTAGCAATGAAGCCTCCAATGGTAGCCAGTGATTTTGAGAACGTCCCCATGATGAGATCAACCTGGTCGGTCAATCCAAAATGGTCGCAGGTACCCCGCCCGTGGTCGCCCATGACACCAAGACCGTGGGCATCATCCACCATGACGTTTGCATTGTACTTGCGGGCGAGTTGTACGATTTCCGGCAACTTACAAACATCGCCTTCCATGCTAAAAACCCCGTCCATGACAATCAGCGCAATGTCGTCCGGACCGCGCTTGTCGTTGATCAGACGCAATACTTTTTCCAACGACTCCATATCGTTGTGGCGGTATTTACGAGTTGTCGCAAATGATAACCTTGTACCATCAATGATAGAGGCATGGTTGGCATCATCACAAATAATGTAGTCTTTCCGGCCCAAAACGGAAGAAAGCACACCGAGGTTGACCTGCATGCCCGTACTGAATACAATGGCTTCCTCCTTGCCGGTAAATTTTGCAAGGGCCTCTTCCAGTTCGATATGAAGGTCGAGGGTACCATTCAGGAAACGGGAGCCCGCGCAACCTGAGCCGTACTTATCGACAGCCTGCTTGGCAGCTTCCTTGAGTTTGGGGTGATTGGTCAGCCCCAGATAGCTATTGGAGCCGAACATAAGTACGTCTTTGCCATTCATTTTAACGACCGTATCCTGATCGCTCTCAATGACGCGGAAGTACGGGTAGACACCAGCGGCTCTAGCTTCCTGAGGCGCAGTGTACCTGTTCATTTTTTTTTGAAGCAAATTCATCTGTTTTTCTGTTATTTTCTTAGCGGTTGTGAATGCAAACTGTTTGGTCTTTTCTTTTCTGAATGATCGTCACAAGACTGATTGGTCTTTTGAACCTAAAATCGGGGCAACTTTTCTTGTTCCTCAGGGGATGTCTGAATTCTTCTTGCAAGGTGCTGAATAACCCGGTCCAAAAAGCGAGAACGACGACCTGCGCAAGAGATACTATATGGTTTCGGTGATGGCACTTTGGCAACATTTCACTCAAATTATTACCTGATCATCTGATCCAGTCAGCGTACCGATCCAGCCAATTATCCACTCTCGTACGCAAAACCAAACGTTCCAGCACTAAAATAGTGGCGACTGCACACAAAATCCCCAGCACGACGTCGACAATACGCTGCGAGGTTTCAACATTTCCGCCGGCAACCGCACTGGGAAAGCGGCAATAAACCACACTCCCCTCTTCTGCCGTGATATGTACCGGGACCATGCACCCGTAGTTGAATGGAAAGGGTTCCTGCGCCAGCGTACGGATGCAGTAGTACACCGCCGACATGGTCACGGCGAAGTTGGCATTGATGCTACCGCGCACCTGCGGGGCAG
>JBFIJS010000424.1:0-4528 GCA_041600595.1 Saprospiraceae bacterium
AAGAAGTAAGCGGTTTGGTCCTCGTGGAAGGAAACATCTACCGATGGCGTTTCGCTTCGGTTGTATTTCAGGCCGTTTTCAATGATATTTTTATAAAGTATGAACAACAGGGAAGGATGAGATTCGATGGTTGGCAGCCCCTTTGGTGTGGTTACCCTGGCGTTTTTTTTCTCGATATTCAGGGTAAGTGTTTCGATGACATTTTTCAGGAGCATATTCAGGTCAACAGGTTTTTGCCTGGGCGCCTTCCGGTCGATGGCTGCAAATTCCCGGACGTCTTCGACCAGGGTGTTCAGTTGAATAGCGGACTTTTTTATGAAGTTCAGGTAGTCGCTCATACCGGGGTCGTCCATTGATTTTAGTTTTCTCAGGGCCAGAGAAGAAAAGCTGACAATATTGCGAATGGGCTCTTTGAGGTCGTGCGAGATGATGTGATTGAAACGTTCCAGTTCAATATTGGAGTTGGTCAGGGCGGCTGTTCTTTTTTCTACTTCTTTTTCAAGGTGTTTGTTGTATCGTTTTTTAGCTTCATTGCTATTGAACAAGAAAAACAGTACCGTCAGAGCCAGGAAAAGTGCTAACAAGGCTGCCGCCGTAACTGCGGTACGCTGTTGCAGCAAAGCTTCATTTTTGGCATGGTTGGCCTTCAGCAAAAGGTTTTCTTTTTCTTTTGTTTGCAATGCCTGCAAGCCTTCCGCTTCAGCTAAAATCCTCATTTTTTCTGAGTTGAAAATTTCCTCTTTTGCCAGTTGCAGTTTTTTTCGGCAGGCATAGGCGTTTTTAAAATCCTTCTTCTCCAGGTAAACGGCCTCCAGCGCTTCGTAACAGTTGGGTAAAAAAGAGGCCGATCCTGTTTTGAGGCTGATATCGAGCGCCTCTTCGGCATGGGAGAACGACAGGTCTTTGTCGCCGAGGTTAAAATATGCTCTGGCCAGAGCCAGGTGAGCGGATATCATTTGTGTCTTACCGTTTAGGGCAGCCGCAACAGCCATGGCATATTGAGCAACCCGGACAACCTGCTCAAAGTCGTTGCGGGCGAGGTAGTAATTGACCAGCCCCTCTACACCTATCCCGACGAGGTAATTATCTTTTTGACTTTTTGCGTATTCGAAGGCAAGGTTGTAATAATAAAAAGAGGAATCAGGCTGGTTGCGAGCCTCAAGCACATCTCCCATCATCCGGCAGCTCAATGCCAGGTCAAAAGTATCCTGCGCTACTTTGTAGGATGCGTTGGCGTATTCATAGGCTCTGTTCATGTCACCGATAGCAAAATAAAGCTCACAAATGCTACCCAGGATGGTGGCCATGCTTTGGGGAGCGTTTTCCTCAGCCATTGAAAGCCCTTCAAAATAATATTTCAGAGCCTCCTCGTACATGCCCAGGTTGTAATATACATAGCCGATATTGTTGTACAGAATTACTTTTTTCGAATAGAGCTTGGATGTGTCATCGCCTTTTGACTCCTCCAGGGATTTTACAATTTCCAACGATTTGCCGTACATTTCTATGGCTTTGGAGTATTCTCCTTTGTCGTCAAAGGAAATACCCATCCAGAGTGTAACGGAATATTGTTTTTGAAGATCCTCTTCGGCCTCCGCCAGTGATAAGCACTCGTATCCGTAAGAAATACACTTGTCGGCATTTTCACTGACCAGATTATTACAGATTGCATACAAAGTTTCCAGTCGTTCCTTATTGCTGGTTGTTGAATCGAGGGACAATATGAGACTGTCCAAAAAGAGAGGTAAGGAAGAGGGGATGTCAGTTTTTATGACACTATCGGCGTTAAAACTGCTTTGGCAAAACAGTTGACAGGCATTCCATATAAAAAGGCCTGTAATGAATAACAGCACCTCCAGGTTTCTTCTGACAGTAGTTGGTCCGATTGTTATCATTTAATGTAGATCTTTTTTAAAACTTAACTAACTATTGAGTTCCTTGGAGGTAGGGTTACTGCGTTGGCAGAGATTCTGATGATTTTCCTTTGATACTTGAAGAATGAGCGAGCTAAAGAAGGGAGTAAACAGAGGGGTATTGATGTGACGTGTAAACGAATTTCAAGAATAATGCCATCTGGAAAATCCGGGAGGAGCCTTTCTTCTTACAGGAGTACTCGGTGCAGTGCACAGTAGAATGCCATTCATCTGTCTTTATCATCATATAGTTCGATTATTTACAACCTCCATCTTTCCAACCGGAGTGATAGTTTAACTTCGGTTTCAGCAACCACGAATCTGGCATCTTCAAACACCGGGGGTTTCCACCTGGAATGCCCGCTTCCCGAAAAGCAATATGGCTCTGTAGGAATGCCAAAAAAGTTGGTCTCTAACTCGCCATTATCGTTTTCGTCGTGGAAGACGGCAATAGCATATTCGCCGTGTTCTACGTTTTCAATAGTGGCGGTCAGGGTTCCCGCTTCGTGTACCGCAAAGCTGTAATATGCAGTCGCCTTTTCCGGGTCTAAAAAGGTTTCGGCAGAATTGTAGAGTGCGACCTTGACCGACCCTTTTCCCAATTGAATATTTTTGAAATGTATGACCAGATTACCTTTGGAGGAAGGTGGGGATGCGACCTGTCCGCTGACAATGTCAAAAAATATACATGGAAAAAACAGGAAGGACAGGAAAATAATTTTAGTCATTAGTGACGGTGATTCGGTTGTATTAAAAAAGGTCTTCCGGCAGTTGTACGCTTGGTTGTTGGCGGCTAAAAACCCGGTCACACCAAAAAAAGGAAAAGCAGTAGTGTTTAATTTTTATTAAGCTGCCTGGTCAGCAAAATTAGCAGAAAAACCTGCAGCCGAAAACAGCTGAAATAATTAAGAGACCAACTTTGCTTAGAACTTTGGCGGTCTCCTTTTTATTACGTGAACCCGTTAAAAACATCCGAAAGGGGTGAGAAAAGATTATTTTTTTAGTGCTGCCGCCGGCTCCGGAACCCAGTGCCCTTTTCCGCCAGCCCGGTCATCGTTGAAAGAAGTCGGAGCTTTATCTCTGGCAACATAATCCTTCCAGGTTTCGTGCTGCTTGCCGTCGTCTTTCCGTTCCATGGTAATGCATTCTTCCACCGGACAAACCAAAGAGCATAGATTGCATCCCACACAATTTTCTTCAATGATTTCCGGTACCCGGCTACCATTTTGGAGTGCGATGGCCTGATGGGCTCCATCATCGCAGGCGATGTAACAGAGTTGGCAACCGATACATTTATCGGCATTGATCTTCGCTTTTACCTGGTAGGTTAAATTCAAATGTTCCCATGTTTTTACGTTTGGTAAAGCTTTGCCAATCAAGTCTTCTAATTTTTGGAAACCCTTCTCCCGCATATAATTCTCCAGTCCCGGAATCATTTCCCGGACAATGCCGAAGCCATAGTGCATGGCGGCAGTACACACCTGGACGTTGCTCGCTCCGAGCAGCATATGTTCTACGGCATCCCGCCAGTTTTCGATACCTCCGATTCCGGAAATAGGAATATTTACCCCCGGGTGCTGGGCGCAGTTTTTCACCATATTCAGGGCGATGGGTTTGACTGCCGGGCCACAGTAACCACCGTTGGTGCTCTGACCATCGACGATGGGGTAAGGCACAAAGCTGTCGAGGTCAACACCAACCAAACTTTGAATGGTGTTGATGAGTGAAATGGCATCGGCACCGCCTTGTACAGCAGCCAGAGCGGGTTCGGTAACGTCCGTTATATTGGGTGTTAATTTTACGATGACAGGTTTGGTAGCTACTTCTTTTACCCAGCCAACAATCGTTTTTAAAACGTCTGGTTCCTGACCGACGGCTGAACCCATTCCCCGTTCACACATACCATGCGGGCAGCCAAAATTTAACTCTAATCCATCCGCTCCGGCATTTTCTGCATCTTTGACAATTTGATGCCACTCGGCCCTCGATTCAACCATCAGGGAGGCAACAACCGCGTGATTGGGGAAATATTTTTTCACCTCTTCTATTTCCCGCAAATTATCTGCTAATGGCCGGTCCGTAATTAATTCGATGTTGTTGAATCCCACCATGCGGTTGCTGCGATAATTAATTGCACCATATCTGCTGGATGTATTTATTACGGGTACACCGAGCGTTTTCCAGACAGCACCTCCCCAGCCGGCATCAAACGCTTTCATCACCTGATAGCCGGAGTTGGTAGGTGGTGCGGAAGCCAGCCAAAAAGGGTTGGGAGATTTTATTCCTGCGAGGTTGGCGGATAAGTCGGGCATAAGAAAATGTTTTTATTTTTTTTGAAATAATTATTACAGTGTAATTTAATTTTTCTTTCATGCAAGTGGGCCGGAGGATTCATCTCGCTTTGAGGTATCAGACTGCTCGGCCCAAAGGGGTTTTAAGGGGGAACAATTGAAGCTGGAAATTCCCTGCGCCGCATTTCATAAACTAATTTAGATTACAGAGTATTATGCTGTCGGTAAAATGAAAATTAATTTATTTTTTAAGCGGGTATATTTGAAAAAAAAACAGAGGTGGTTGTTTTTATCTGTCGTTATTTATCAAAAATAAATGAATGC
>JBFIJS010000425.1:0-4516 GCA_041600595.1 Saprospiraceae bacterium
CCCATCGAGGATGGAGGTAAAATGAAACAATGCGCCACCGATCAGGTAATTCCAATAACCACCGAGCGCCAGAAAAAAACCGGTCAATAGCCCGACCACGCCCGTGACGACGGTAAACTGGTTGGGCGTGATGGGGGTATAAGCCAGTACCCGACTGATGTTAGTGGAAATGGGGCGGTTGAGGTTGCGGGATACCCAACCGTCGGTGGGTTTGGTGAGGCTGCGAATCAATGCTTTTTTGGCCGCTTTTTTCTCTGCATTATTAAATACAGTATGACAGACAAGTGCCTGAAAATCAACCGTTTTTACCTTAAAATTTAGTTGCTTTGCCAAGTCTGCCCAATCAGTAATCGTTCGGGGGATAGCCTTGGTCTGGTGGATAAAAGCTGCGGGGAAAAACCCGATCAGGTTATTGGTCGAAAGGAGGACGGATTGTTCCGTGTTTTTCCCCTGATCCAGCAGTCGCTGCGGAATCTGTTGATCGATGGCCAGGGGTGCCGCCAAAACCAGCAAACCCTTTTCGATCTTCAGAAAATCTTCTTTGAAATGATCGGTAAACCGGAACTGGATCTTCCACCCCTGGTGCCGGTCAATGATCTCCTGCAACTGCTCCTCCTCTGCGTAGGGCAGCAGCACTGTTTCGACACCGGCCCTTTCGAGGGCGTGAAAAGTGCGTTCCAACACCATAAGACCATAGACTTTGGTCGCCGCAGAGGGGTGGTCAGTCTGAAGGATAATGGCAGCGTTGGTCATATTGATTTTCAAAGAAATTTTGATTGCTCAAGCATTAAAAAAAGAAAGTGCCCGGCATAGTCCCGGACAATTTGCAAGGTCCTGTTTCGGCGCTGTTTATACCAGCCCGCTGTGTGGTCCGAGGAAAGCCATGACTCCTGTAATGATCACGAACAACCAGGCCGCAATAAAAATGGGAATGAAATTCTGCCGGCGTTTCAGCATTTCCGGAAAATCGATGGGCTTTCCCTGAAACTTGCCCCGGGGGCGGCTGGGGAAAAAGAAAGTTTTGTACGTTTCAATGCAGGCAATGGTAAATCCCAGACTGCAACAGGTGATGACCACAAAATTGTCGGTCAAATTCGCTGCCATCCACGCCCAGAAATAGGCCACCGCCGGGCTGCGGAAAAATTTAAACGTTTCAAATCCCTCGATCGGCGCATCTTTCCAGGCGCCTCCAAAAGCCGAAACCCAGCCTCCTACGCTCAACAGCAGCAGGATTACGTAAGGGTTCCAATTGAGGTTACCAACCTGGTGACGTTGCCACAAAGCCACCAGCAGCCAACCAACCGCCGCAATACCTCCCACGTAGAATACGGCGGCGATCAGGCGGTCCCGCTTGCTTTCCACGACCCGGCCCAATACGTGTAACTGCATGGGAATGAAGTATTTAGATTGATCTTCGGTACGGATAAAGGTTTTCCAAACTTCTACAATGGCCCGCTCGGCCACATAGATCGTTCCCCACAAAAGGAACAGGGAAGCGGCCATACTGAGGCTGTCATCGCCTTTCAGTTTGGTGACGTGCCACACCACCGGGGCCAGAATAACCGAGATGATGGTGCTGCGAAAGTATTTAGGCCAGCCAAATCCTTCGTGTGGTGAATCTTTGTACATACCCCAGGTGGAGGTGTGAAGTCCGGCTAAAAGTCCGGTCAGCAAGACGATGAGTATTTCCATATTGTTTTTTATTGAGCAAAATAAATCAGCACTGCCAAGTCAACCTGTCTTTCCGGAAAAGCAACCGCCAGGGTGTAGCTCCTCAAAATGTGTGATGGCTGGAATTAATTTTATCGCACCGTACTCATTTAAAGGCGTCAGCTTTTCGAAAACGCTGTTTCAACAATGCTTTGATCGTGTGCAGTTTTTCATTTTTTTAAAATCGGGCGCAAAGGTAGGAATTGGGTCGGGGTTTTTAGGTTTTAGGTTGGAGTTTTTGGAACAGTTGCTCCCGAACCGCAAGTGGTAACTAATTTCCAATGGCAACAAGTACCGGAAGTTTCTACTATGAACTTCCGCTGCTGGCAGGGATGCTCTACTTCCATTTTCCCATCTACGGGCCATACCAAACACGCACTTCGCTTTGAAAACCCGGGCACCTGATCAGTAGGTGCTCGGATGTAATGGCAGGGATCAATGACTCCCGATGCCCACGCCGTCCTCGAATACAGTGCCCAGCAGCAGCAAGTCTCCATCCACTGCTGCCACGGACGAACCCGACAACGGGTTGCCGTCGTTGAGGTACACTTCGATAATTTTGCTTTGGGAAAAATCGGTCAGATCGGGTTCAATTTTCAAAACCTGAGAAGGGGAACGACTGGAGGCCTTTTTGGCATGACTGGCAAAGGCGAGCATTTGGGGGTGGCAACCGATCCAAAGATTACCATTTTCATCCAGCTCGATGTTGTCCAGCCCCGTTTGGCAGTCGATCTGGCCAAGGCGTTGGTGGGATTTCCGATCGTAGGCCACGACCATTTTGTCGGTCGTGCAGGCAACATAAACAACCTGCCCGTCCATACTGAGGTGAATGCCGTTGGCATAGCCGAGGTCCTGATCAAATATTTCTACTTTCTCCCCATCGTAAAAGCCCGCCTGTCCGGTGCCGATCAGCAGATAATCTTTCCAGCGGTCAATGCCGCCGTCCTGGTCGTGATCGTTGGTGAAATAAAACTGGCGTTTACCCACACCGGCCACATCATTCGGGCTGCAAATGGCCGGGTCGGAGATGCTTTCCCGGTGGATCAGGGATGAGTCCGTAAACTGAAATATTTCGATAAAATGGCCCTGGTCACGGTGATTGACTACAAACACCCATTTGGTGCTGTCGCTGGTTTCGTGGTACAGGGAAATGCCGTGCGGGTGGAAGTCTTGTTGGTCAAAACCAGCCGTAAGGTCCGTAAATACAGGTGGATCGGCCAGGTAATCCAACAGGTAAATAGCGCCTTTCACCGGTTCTCCCGCCCGGTGGCCCCGCCGGTCGTCGGCAGATACGAGGGCTTTCCGAAGACTGCGGTCGATGGTAATGTCCTCCGCCCCGACCATGCCCTTGACCACGGTGAGGGGCGAAGTTTCGTGTGGCTCGATACTTTTAAATGCGCCGCTCTGCCAAAGGGTCCGGAAGACCAGAAAGGCCAGGAGGATAAAGGTTACAACGCCGGTCAGTTTGATGAATGTCTTCATTCGTTTACAAGTTGTGCGTCCCCGCTGACCGGTGATAGCTCCCGGACAAGCGGACAGCGATGGAAAAAGCATTGGCTCTTTTTTGAGAAATCCTCCCCTACTACCCTTCCCGGTTAGTCAAATACGCCGTCGAGCAGGTTGTCTTCCACCAGGTTGGGCAGGGTTACCTGTAGTCCCGGCGTTCTTTCCATTTCTCTTTTGATGGCAAAAACCGCCTCCTCGTTCCGGGCCCAACTGCGCCGGGCGATGCCATTATTCACATCCCAAAACAACATAGATTTCAGGCGGCGTTCTGCGGCGGCCGATCCATCGATCACCATGCCGAATCCGCCGTTGATGACCTCTCCCCAACCGACGCCGCCGCCATTGTGCAGACTCACCCAGGTAGCCCCCCGGAAGCTGTCGCCGATCACATTTTGAACGGCCATGTCGGCGGTGAAGCGGCTGCCGTCGTAGATATTGGCCGTTTCCCGGAACGGGGAATCCGTCCCGCTGACGTCGTGGTGGTCACGCCCGAGTACCACGGGCCCGGCCAGTTCCCCATTTTTAATAGCTTTGTTAAAGGCCTGGGCAATTTTGATGCGGCCTTCCGCATCGGCGTACAGAATACGGGATTTGGACCCGACGATGGGCAGATTTTTATCAGCATTCCGGATCCACAGGATGTTGTCGTTGAGTTGTCCTTTTATTTCGGCGGGCGCATTTTTCATCATCTTCTCCAGGACTTCGGCGGCGATGGCGTCCGTTTTGTCCAGGTCGGATTTTTTCCCCGAACAACAGACCCAGCGGAACGGACCAAAGCCATAATCAAAACACATCGGCCCCATGATATCCTCCACATAGCTGGCATATTTGAAAACGCCCGATTTCTTGTTTTTCCAAATATCAGCTCCGGCGTGGCCGGCCTCCAGCAAAAAGGCATTGCCGTAATCCCAGAAGTACATGCCCCGGCCGGTCATGATATTGATAGCTTTCACATGCCTTTTCAAGGTGTTTTTCACCTCCTGCATGAATTTTTTCTTGTCCGTATTCAGCAAAACCTGGGCTTCCTCGTAGGTGTAACCAACCGGACAATAGCCGAGATCGTCGATGTTGTGGAGCGACGTCTGGTCGCTGCCCAGTTCGATGGTAATGTTTTGGCTGACAAATGCCTCCCACAGGTCCACGATGTTTCCGGCGTAAATCAAAGTGACTGCTTCTTTATTTTTCCTGCATGCTATTAATTTCATTCCAAAACCATGAGCGATCCTTGCCTTTATCCTGGCAATATTACCGAATCCTATTAAGCCAAGCGTTTTTCCGGCAAGCTCAACGCCAATCCCTC
>JBFIJS010000426.1:0-4492 GCA_041600595.1 Saprospiraceae bacterium
CAGGCCAATGCCCAGGTTGTACATAATCTGCTGTCCGAATGGGATGGGCGTCAGGTTACCCGGATCGTATTTAAATCCTCCCCAAAAAGGATCGGGGGTCGTTTGTCCGCGATAATAGACCACCACGTTTGCGGTGTCACCGATGTTGACCGGATTTGGTAAATGAACATTCAGCAACAACTGGTCATAATCATAGGTGAGGTGGTTGTCGCCCCATTTTACAGAATCCACGGTTAAGTCGAGCAAATCAAGCGGCAGGAAGTCCAGCCCGTCCATTTTAGCCGTAAAGGTGAGGTCGCAGGTTCCGATGATGGAAGGGCCAAACGACCGGAGGTCGAGTTCTACGTCATAGTTCAAAATGTCGATGGAGTCGCTGCGTTCGTTGCTGCCACAGCTGGCCATTCGTTCCGCCTCCGTCATGCCGGGTAGCCGGATTGGTGTCTCCGTCATGTGACAGCCGAAATGGAGGTCGTGTTTTCTTTGGGAAAACCCCTGTAAAGAGAGAAGCAGAAAAAGGCAATAAGTCAGAAATCGTAGTGGTGTCTTCATATTTTGAAATTTTGTGAAATAGAGACCGGCGAACCGTTTTGCCGCCGGACGGTCGCTGCCGTTTCAGGATTTGAGCTAAAGTAGAACTCCTTTTGCGGCCAGCAAAACGGGGCTTATTTTTTTTGCGAATTAATGAATACTGACGGACTAAAAAAAGCCCGGCCTTCCTCCGGCTGATGATGTCTTTAATTTTTGAGCACAGGACAAAACTTATTTTGGGCAATGTGTTTCCTCGGGCTCCCCCCTCCTGGCCCTCAAGGGGGACGGCTCCACAGCGACTTTCAACGACACCGGAACCCTGAAAAATCAAAGCTATAAAACATTTATAAACAGTAAATTATGCAATATTCTGCGATGTCCTACCTTGAGGGGGGTAGGGGGGTGGGCCCCTTTAGACTGTCTTTTCCTATACTTAACCCTACTTTTTACGGAAGAAATAAAGAATGAGTTTTGTCATGCCGCCAGCTGGTCGATTATCATCTGCCGGCACCTCCGCAAATGTTTAATTTGCTGTTGTAAGAAACATTTAATCATTGAAGAGTGGCTCGGTTACAACCTGCTCCCGACCGCCGGCCGCTTATCACCAATCACAAGAGTATGACTAATCAAATCCAATTTGTCCACATCAAGAACCACGAGTGGATGGAAGAATTTATTACCGAAAAATTGCAGAAGCTGGAAAAAAAATATGCCTGGGTGACCCACGCCAAGGTGTATTTCAAAGTGGAAAATACCATCCCGGCAAAGAGTAATGTGTGTGAAATAGAACTCAGCGTACCCGGTCCGAAGATCTTTGCCAAATCCAGCGCCGAAACGTTTGAGCTGTCCGTCAGCAAGACCATGGCCGAACTGGACATCCTGCTCAAAAAAAGAAAAGCCCGGCTTTATCAGCATTGATTCACCGGTTACCGTCCGCCCCCTTCCGGGGGACGGCCAAGACTCAAAAAGCCCGGATCATCCGCTTGCGGAGGTTCGGGTTTTTGTGTTTATCAGATGACCGGGCATGCCAAATGACCTGATGGCCAACCATTCCTTCTGGCGGTTGCTCTGACTTTTCCCCGCCCGGCATTTCGGGGTATTTTACGGTCAGAGATACTTTATTTCAGTAGCCGGGCAAAATCCCGGTCCCTTTCCTTAGGAGGGCTTTCCCGACTTCCCTACCTTAGCTTTCCCGTTGTTTTTTCGAGTACAAGCCAAACCGCAAAGCCATTTTCCATCATGAAAACATACCTGCCTTATTTTTTTGTTGGTCTGATCCTTTTTGTTTTTAGGACTGTCAGCTTTTCCCAGGATGAAGAAGCAGACCATGTACAGCCAGCCAGTAAAACCACCATTTTTGAACACCTGCAACAAGAACCGGGGGATTACCTGCACATCGTCCTTGAATCGGATTACAAAAAACTGATCCAGCAAAAAAAAGAGGACGAATATCAGCCCGCCACTCTGACCATCCGGCGGTCCGACGGCTCGGAAGAAAAATGGCAAACCGACATCAAGCCCCGGGGCAATATGCGGCGGTCCGTCTGCGAAATTCCACCGATTAAGATCCGGTTTGACGAAGAGCAACTCCTGGAGCGGGGACTGGACAAACGGAGCACCCTCAAGATGGTGATCCTCTGCCGCAATGGCAATGGCTATGAGCAACTCGTGCTACGCGAATACCTCGCCTACAAACTTTACAACCTCATCACCGATCACAGCTTCCAGGTACAACTGGCCAAAGTGACCTATCTTGATGCTGGTGGAAAAGACCGGGGTTTCGATGAGAGTTTCGCCTTTTTCATTGAGCACCCCAAAGACCTGGCCGACCGGACTGAGGCCAGTATGCTGGAACACCAGCGATTTGGTTCCCGCCTGATGAACACCGATGCCGGTGAACGCTTCGCCATGTTTCAGTACATGATCGGCAATACCGACTGGTACTTTTTCAACAACCACAATGTCGAGGTGTGCGGGATACCCGGCACTTCCGATCTCATCCCGTTGCCTTACGATTTTGATTATGCCGGCCTCGTCAAATCGCCCTACGCGGTGCCTCACGACCGGATAGGTACGAAAACCGTTCTTGAGCGCTATTATCAGGGGTACTGCCGTTCCGAAGAAGAGACCATGGAAACGGTGCAGTTGTTTTTATCTAAAAAAAAGGAAATCATGAAAATGGCGTCCACGTTTCCCTATTTTGCCAAATATTCCCGAAAGCACGTGACCCAGTATTTATCTAAGTTTTTCGACATTCTGGAAACCCCCCGCAAATTGAAACAGGAAATTCTCTGGCATTGTGATAAATGGCCGGTTCGCTGAGGGGAAAGAACGCACGGAGACGAACCGACCACCGGCAAAACCAACCTGCTTTCTCCAAATAAATACCAGACCTTTTACCCAAATTGCCTTTATAGCTTTACCTTGCACCCATGCGAAAACTGACCAATTCACTCTTCCGGCAATACCTGCGGTTCCGCATGCGGCACATCCGTCGTTATATGACCGATCCGCACGGGGTGCAGAAGTATTGGTTCGAACGCCTGCTGCTGACCGCCCGGGACACGGAGTGGGGCGAGCAGTACAGTTTTCGCAGCATCCGGTCTCATCGCCAATTTGCCAACCGCATCCCCATTCAGTCCTACGACTCGCTCAAACCCTCTATCGAACGCATGATGATGGGGGAAAAAGATGTGCTCTGGAGTGGGCGGGTGCGCTACTTTTCCAAATCGTCCGGCACGACCAGCGACAAGAGCAAGTTCATTCCCGTGAGCAGCCAGAATCTCAAATTTTGCCACATCGGTGGCACCTGGGACACGACGGCCCTGCTCTACGACCAGCGGCCCGATGCCCGGCTGTTTGAAAAACGCAGCATGCTCATGGGGGGCAGCCTCAAACAGTACGAGCATTTTCCCAAAACCTTCGTGGGCGATGTGTCGGCGGTGATGCTCGACCGCATGCCCTGGGTCGGCAAACCCTTTTTTACCCCCGATTTTCAAACCGCTCTGCTCCCAGATTTTGAGGAAAAAATTAACCGCATGGTCGAGTTGTGCAGCCGGGAAGATGTGGTAATGATCGGCGGGGTGCCCACGTGGACGGTCGTCCTGTTTCGGCGTATGCTGGAATTTACCGGCAAGAAAAACATGTTGGAGGTGTGGCCCAATTTTCAGGTTTATATCCACGGAGGAGTCAGCTTTACGCCTTACCGGGAGCAGTTTAAACAGTTTTTTCCCGGCAACAACGAAAACGGCCAGGCCGTGAGCTATCAGGAAATTTACAACGCCAGTGAAGGTTATTTCGGCATTCAGAGCGACCTCGCCACCGACGACATGCTGCTGCTGCTGGACAATGGTATCTACTACGAATTTCTGCCCATGGAAGAGTGGCACAAAGACGATCCCAAAGCCATCCCGCTCGAAGCGGTGGAGGTTGGGAAAAATTACGCCATTGTCATCAGCACCAACAGCGGCTTGTGGCGTTATTCTCCCGGTGATACGGTGGTTTTTACATCCACCTTTCCCTATAAAATAAAAATAACGGGCCGCACCCGCCAGTTCGTCAACGCCTTCGGCGAAGAGGTGATGGTGGAAAATACGGACAAGGCCCTGGCCATGACCTGCCACGAAACGGGTGCTTCGGTGCTCGAATACACCGTTGCTCCGATCTTTCTGAAAGGTACGGCCAAAGGTGGGCACGAGTGGCTCATTGAGTTTGAAAAAACGCCACCCGATCTCGGGTCTTTCACCCGCCTGCTGGATCAAAACCTCCAGCGGGTCAACTCCGATTACGAAGCCAAACGCTACCGCAATATGGCCCTCGACGAACTCCGCCTTCGCCCTCTTCCCAACGGCACGTTTTACAACTGGCTGAAATGGAAAGGGAAATACGGCGGGCAGCACAAAGTTCCGCGCCTCTCCAACGAGCGCAAATATGTCGAGGAAATCCTGGCGTTTCTGGATGGAGA
>JBFIJS010000427.1:0-4476 GCA_041600595.1 Saprospiraceae bacterium
GTATTCCACCTCTCCGGCAACGCCATCGACAACGCAACTGCCAATCAGTGGACCGTTCGGGACGCAGGGGTGCCCAACAATATGACCCTGTTGGGAACCTTCATCGACAACTGTGCGCTAGGCCTTGGAAACGGCCAATACGCCATCGGTGCTTTCGACCAGCTGGGTAATGCACGGGCCTTAGCTCCGGTTGAACTGCTGGACGGCGCAGAGGTATTTTACCTAACCCTGGCCGCTCAGCACGGCAACGGGGAAAGACTGGCGCTCCGCCTGCTCAATACCGAAAGCGGTGTACAGACCGACCTCGGCACTACCCTGGACTACGAAGCTGACCGGCATACCGGCGACCTCGACAGGCCGTTCGCCATCGAGATCAGTGAGGAAACTTGTCTGCAGCTACAACCTGCAGTAACCGTCTCCGGTCTGACGGCTTTCCCGACCCTCTTCACGGACGGGTTCACCCTGGCCTACCAGGCAGAAATGGAGGACAGCGACGCTACCGTTACCTTATCCAACATCTGGGGACAGGTCGTACTGACCGCTACCTGGAACCTGGAGGAGGGACACAACCAGCAGCGAATCAACCTGACCGGTAAGGGACTCGCCGCCGGTATCTATACCGTCGAGCTCCGCACCAACGGACAGCATGAAAGTATTAAATTGGTGAAATCGAATTGATCAAGATCGCTTGATTGGCTGACAAGAACGTCGACCGGGGAAACCTGGCCGACGTTCTTTTTTCCCGTCTTTCCTGGACAATTAGTACAGGTTGAATGATTTCTCGATACAGGAAAAAAGTGAAGAATGTTAATCTGTCTGAATGAGTCCCCCCCTACCCCACTTTTTCCGATGAACCCGTTTTCCGTCCATGAATGTATTTGACCCGTTCATGAACTAATTTCTGCCGTTCGCCGACACCTGGCAAATCCGTATGGTATCCCTGAATATTTTTGGAAAATATCTTTAAACAGTTGACAAATGAAGTTGGCGATAGAAAAACGGTTTACCGTTTTGCCTGCCGTTCACCTGGAACAGGTTTAAATCTTTTGCTCCCTTACATTTTCAAGTCGTTGGCTTACCCGGTTTTTGTTCTAAAAAAAGGAGTACCAGCTAACTAGTCAAACCTATTATCATGAAAACAAATTTTCTAACACTACACAACTATTTGGATGCATTCTCCAATATGTTTAAGACCCCGAAAAAAACTTGCAACCGGCAAAGCGGCAGCTACCTGTTCTGTCTGGTGACAATGCTCGGACTGTTCATTTTACCATTTAATTCGAAAGCAGTAGGGGCATTTCAGAATAATAATACTGATTACTCCGTGTCTTATAATGATTGTTCTGGCGTAGTAACTGTGAAGTTCAGGGTCTTTGACGATATTGCTATTGATGAATGGATGGTTTGGTGCGATGTGAAAGTAGACAACACGACCATCTTTGAGTGGGATAGATTTTATCTTAACCATGCAAATTCCGTAAAGTTGGGAGATGTAACATTCTATTATGACAGAAACAATACCCGCATGAATGTCTCATTTGAAAAAGTTGGTGATTCCTGGTGGGTTAAGGTCACTTATGATGATTTACCCGACGCTGACCTGGGGGGGGCAAGCACAATTTCGATCTCAGGATGGTGGGATGGATTGATAGATACTAACTTTGAGGGTTGGACCAGAGAAACCAACAACCAGGCAACGATCGGCACACCAAGTCAACTCAGCGCTTCCAGTAATGAATATTGTGATAAAATAGCCCTTTCCTGGACTAATAATACCAATATAAGTTGTTCGAACGACAAAAAATCTACTTTACTATATCGTAAACTAAAAACCTCATCAGACTGGCCGAACGATTCTATTGCGGAGATACCTTTTCCGATTGAGAACTACGATGACCACACCGCCCAGGTCGGTGTGGAATACGATTACCGTATTCGACATAAATTCACCCCCAACCCCTACCGGACTGGTTACTCCACCTACACCAGCACCAGTTCTCCCGGAAGAGTAAAAACAGTGCCTGATGTTCCGGACCTGGTAACTGCTTCGCAGGGAAATTGTGACGGTACGATCGACCTTGCCTGGAATTGGTCAACGGCCAGTCCGGATAATTTCCGAATCAAAAGAGGCAGCACCAGTTTACCGGAAATCGGTGGCAATCTGCGGAATTTCAAAGATGGTAACCGAACCAGGGGAACGGTATATACCTATACGATCGAAGCAAAAAACAACTGCGGATATAGCCAGCCCTCCACAGCGGTGACCGGGATCTCCCCGATTGACCCTGCCAAACCTTCCGCCGCCGGATTCACGATCAGCACAAGCCAGGTCAACGGCACGGTGACCCTGAATTGGACCGCTACCACCGGCGCTTCAGGTTATGAGATAGAAAGGAGTCTGCTGGGCGGCGGTGGATCTTCCTTTTTTACGCTGGATGGGAGTACCCTGACCTGGACCGACAACTCCCTGAAAGCATGCGAGGAATACGAATACCGGCTCCGGGCCACCAATAATTGTGTGCCCAACGGAACGCTTTGCGACCGGGTACACACTGTACAATTGGAACCTATTCTCAACAATGTATTCAACCCCACCTCCTCTCTACTTGCTTCCAAAGGTTTTTTTGGCAACCGGGTGGAGATTAGCTGGTCGGAAGTGAACCCTTCCAATTTTATTGATTTCTACAAAATTTACCGCAAGGTGCAAGGATCACCGGAAGATTCCACCGTCGTGGTCACGTTGCCGGCTGGCAGTAATTTTTTCATTGATAACTATACGGAGGCTGGTGTGATGTACCTGTACACCATCGTTGCCCAGTCGCAGTGCGGCAATAACTCCATCTTTTCCAATGTGGCCGAGGCCATTGGCTTCCGCAGCCCTGTCGGAACGGTTACCGGCAAAGTATCTTACGGGGGTGGCATTGCGGTGGAAAATGTTAGGATCAGTGCAGAGAGTACCGGTGGTTTTTTTGGAAAAAGCCTGGCCTTCGACGGGTCTTCCCAGCTGAAGGTCAATGATGCCAACTCGTTGGACGCCGGGAACCAGCTCCTGCTGGAGGCCTGGGTCAAGCCGGATAATTACGCCGGTAATTTTACCTTGTTTGAAAAAGCCGGCAGTTACAGCTTAAAGCACATCGCTGGCAATTATCAATTTCAGGTTTTTAAAACGTCGGGGGGGAGCGTCTCGCTTACCCTGCCCGCTACCGAAGTGCCGGCAGGCAACTTCAGCCACGTGGCGGCCCAACTCAAAAATGATCAATTGGAACTATTTGTCAACGGGATAAAAAAAGCCTCCCAGGCCGCTGCCGGAGTGGATATAGTTGACAACGCTGCCGACCTTTTTATCGGAACCAACTATAGCGGCATTCTGGACGAAGTGAGGATCTGGAACACAGGCAAGTCAGAAGAAAATATCCTTCGGGATCACTCCCGCCTGATGATAGGTCTGGAAACCGGGCTGCGGGTTTATTTGCGCATGAATGAAGGCGTAGGCTCTTATGCGTATGACATTTCCCGGATCGGAACCAATTACAATCGCAACCATGCAGCGTTTACGGGAAATGTAACCTGGGCCAGCGATCCTACCGATATTCCAACGGCCTCCCAATTGGGCGTGATCGCCTACACCGACTCTTTTGGCGACTATGTGCTGAGTATCCCCTATCATGCAGGAGGTGAGATATTTAAAATCCAACCCAGTTATCTGACGCATGAATTTGATCCATCTACTTCCATTTTGTTTTTGGGAGATGGCACTTCCGTTCATGCCGGCATCAATTTCCTCGACAAATCTTCTTTCACTTTTTCCGGATCTGTCAGCTACAAGAATACGACTTGTCCGGTGGAGGGAGCCAACTTCAAGGTGGATGGGGCGATTGTTACGACCATTTCCGGGGGCATCATCAAAACGGCGGCGAACGGGTCTTTTTCCATACAAGTGCCCATCGGCCAGCATATCGTGGAAATTGAGAAAGCCGGCCATGTTTTTTCCGTAGGGTCTCTGGAACATAATTTCCAGGAGGACCTTCATCTGCCCAATGCATTTGAGGACGCAACCCTGATAAAAATCGTAGGTCGTGTTGTCGGTGGACTGGTAGAAGGAAATAAGGTACCTGGATTTAATAAATCAAAAAACAATATCGGCCAGGCAGGGATTACCCTGACTTCTCAACAGGGAAATGGCTGCTCTGTGCACACCATCACGACCGATGCCGCCTCCGGGGAATACATGCTGGAAGTGCCGCCGCTCCGGTATGTTCCAACGGTCACCATTCCAAGTAACCCGAACATTGATTTCGGCGTACTTTCCCTCGTCGACCTGACAGGCATTCCGGAAGAACTAAAGAGTTATGACATTTCCCCCGATGGCACCATTCTTGGCGAACTGACCTACAATAAACGATTGGATTATATCTACCGCGTTGATCCAACGATTACGGTGTACGGAGGCGACGGCGTTTCACCGTTCATAGGTGA
>JBFIJS010000428.1:0-4467 GCA_041600595.1 Saprospiraceae bacterium
ACCGGGTACTCAAAGGAGAAACTTTATACCAGATTTCGAAAAAATATAACATAACCGTTGATCAGCTCTGCACCTGGAACAACATCCAGCCCAAGGATATCCTTATCATCTGCCAGGAATTGAGGGTGGCCCCCACCAATAATGCCCTGCCGACCAAGCCCGGTCCCACTGCGGTACCTGGCCCGGACCTGCCTCCACAGGGTGGCACCCACCGTATCAAGCAGGGAGAAACCATTGCCGGACTGGCCGAATTGTATGGTTACACCGAACAAAAATTCAGGGAATTCAATGGGTTGAGCCCCTCCGAACCAGCCTGGCCCGGCCTTGTTTTGAGAACTTCTGACTGTAGTTGTGACTATCGTCCAACTGGTGAGGAACCGGTTTATGTGGAAAACGGAAAGGATACCAACAAAACGGAATTGCCGGGGATTCCTCCCACTACCTTGTCTGAATTTCCAACCTGGGAAGAAACCATCGCCGATAACGACCGGCCGGCTGACATGAACGGTAAAAGCAATCCGTTCGGCGAAGATCCGTTTGGCGGCAGCAAACCTGCCGGCACCACTTACAGCAAGAGGATAGAAAATTCTAATACCACTACCTTGTACAACAGTGAAATCGAAAAAATATCTGCTCCTGGACAAACAACCACTGCTACTACGAAAACTGAAACCGAGGCTATCGACCCGAGGGTAAAACAAAGTGAAAGTGGCGCCAACGCACCGGTAAAAACATACCTGACACCCGAGGAGGAACTGATCCGGGCCAACCGGAAAACACCACCTGCCAGCACGACACCGGCAACTACCGTAATACCTCCAATCGAGGAGTTGCCAGCGATCAAAGATGCCGGACGTTACATGACCCCTGAGGAAATTGAAATGGTCAAGGAAATCAACCTGGTTCGTTCCAATCCGGCCGGCTACGTAAAATACATTGAGGAATTCAGGGAAGAAATTATAAAGGGAAGGGTGCCTGGCTCAGTCACAACCTGTGATGAATTGATCGCTGAATTAAAAGCCACTCCTACCCTGCCTTTCCTGCAGCCCACCGAGTGCCTGTACAATGCAGTAAAAAAACACGGCGAAGACCAGCGTTCTACGGGAAGTATCGACCATGTCGGCACTGATGGCTCGTCTCCCTGGGACCGGATTCGCAAAGCCTGCCCAACCATGAGTGGTGGCAAAGAAAACATCATCGGTGGACCGGAAAAAGTACGCGATGCAGTCATCATACTGCTGGTCGACCACGGCATCACCAACCGCGTGCATCGCCGGACGATCATGGACAAGAACATGAGATACGTCGCATGCTATAAAATTGGGCAGGTAGGTCGCATGCCCAATAATTGGGTGCAAAATTTTAGCAGATAAAAAAGGGGTAGCTACCCCCGACCTAAATCATGGAGACGCTCGCCGGTCAATCGAAAGGTGGTCCATTCTTCCATGGGTACCGCACCCAGGCTTTTGTAAAAATCAATGGCTGGTGTATTCCAATCCAGGACCGACCACTCCAGCCGACCGCAGTTTCGTTCCACGGCAATCCTCGCCAGTTCTGCCAACATGACTTTTCCATAGCCTTTTCTTCGGAACACTGGTTTTACAAATAAATCTTCGAGATAAATACCGGGTCTGCCGATAAAAGTAGAGTAATTATGGAAAAAAAGGGCAAAAGCTGCGGGTTGCCCGTCCTCAAAACCCAGAATAACCTCGGCTATTTTTCTGTCTCCAAAAAGTGTTTCCTCCAACTGTTCAACAGTGGCCACTACCATATCGGAGAGTTTCTCATACTCCGCCAGGTCTTTAATAAATTCAAGGATCAGGGGAACGTCTTGTTTTACAGCATTTCGCAGTTGTAAGTCAGATGCCATTTTGCTTGATTTGAGATTTTCAATGGTTGCTATTTCAATTGATTCATCGCAGCTGATGAGCCATTTCCCATCCTGATAAACAGCTACTGGATGGCATGCAAAAGCTCTTTTACCGCTTCCCCGGGTTGGATCAGGGGCCCGGTTTCCTTGCCTGCTTTGGTGGCACGACCGGTTTTTTGTAAAATACGGTACACCTCCCGGGTGGAGATGTCAGGATGAATACTTTTCATTAACCCAACCAATCCGGCCACGTAGGGTGTGGCCATGGAGGTCCCGTTAAAAGTTCGGTATTCACTTCCCGGATACGTGGAATAAATGCTGACCCCCGGGGCAGCTACCCCCATCTCCATGTCCTGGACGAGGTTGGAGAAAGAGGCCCGACCGATCAGGGTATCCACTGCCGCAACGCAAATGACCCCCGGGGTATTGGCCGGTGAAAAATCCCGGGCATTGCGGTTGGAGTTTCCGGCAGCCACTACCACGATTGCTCCCTTTTTATTGGCATATTCAACGGCCTTGCGGTAGGCTCTTTGCCGGCTGTCGTTGGACAGGCCACCCAACGAAAGAGAGAGTACATCTGCCCCGGCGTCGGCTGCGACGATGATTCCATCAATGATCATCTTCTGGGTGCCGTGGCCACTACCCGAAAGCACTTTTACCGAAGAAACTTTTACAAAGTCATTATTTTGAGAAAAGGAGGCCACGCCTTTTTGGTTATTGGAGACAGCAGCAGCAATACCAGCACAATGAGTTCCGTGCCCGGCGGGATCGTTATCGTAGGCGGGATTGATGGAAAGGAAGTTCGTTTCCAGGTCCTCATGTGCTGCATCAACACCAGTATCCAGGATTGCGATTAATGCCTGTTTTTTGGGTTGAGTATTCTTCAGTACGACGTACAAATCACTGATTTTCATCTCTTCAAAACCCCAAAGGTTTTCCAGGCCGGGATCGTTAAGGCCATACTTTTTATTGATTTTGGGCAAGGTCTTTTGGGGGGTCAGTTCGAGTGGGGATAGGCGGTATTGTTCGTTCCATTCCACCCACTCTACCGCTTTATTTTTTTGAAGGGCCTGCCTGATTTCTTCCATCTGTTCCTTTCTGTCCGATGGAATATCCACCAGGTAGTAGTCATCCAGATCGGTGACATCTATATCTTTTGGCTTAAACGCCGGGGTCAGGGTTAATTCGTGTTTATCCAGAAGAGGTTGAATATCACGGACAGTATGGTTTTCCAACATTTCCAGCAGCAACTCTCCATTCTCATCTACTTCTACGGAGGAAGCCGGGCTTTTCGATTGTGGTAACGAGGCCTTCAAGGCGTCGAAATAGAAGTAATCAAGCCCTCCAACCGTGGCAAACAGGACAGCGATAAAAGCCAATTTGTTTTTTCTGAAAAAACTAAGAAAAAGTGGCACCACGACCAGCAGGAGCATTTCCCGGCCAAACAGGCGAAATTTGTACGCGGTGTCGGCTGTACTCAACAAAAGGCAAACACCAAAAAGTAAAAAACTGGCAAAAAATAACTTCCGGAGCAAATTGCTTTTGAAATCATCCTCCTGAAAATAAAACCAGCAAGTCAGTGCCCCGAGGCTAATCAGGTAGGCTATAGGATATATGCTGTCCAACATGATATGAATATTTATAAAAAGTAATCGAGGTTCCAAACCGATACCTCACTCGCTGTAAAAACAACAGTAAGGTCAGGATGGCTGCGGTAAAACCCTACTATTTTCGACTAAACCTGCAATTTAAGGGCGATGCCTGCAATTGATTGTCAGATACCATGAAGGCGACACCAGCCGAAATGAACATTTTTTGTTGACAAACGACAACTTCCGGGAAACACGATACTACCATTGAGCTCAAAGATGTCAGATTAAAAATGCCAGTATGTATCTTCTCCGGTACTTGTGAGGATTTTCGGAAAAGTTCAACCCATGGTCATAAATAGAAGACGCTGCCAGGGAGGTTAGAGTCCAAACTTCAAGTTGAAGAATGGCGCTGCCGGCTGCCGGAGCGATGTTTATATTTTATTGCGGCAAAAAGCAACGACAGCCAACCGCCAATAAATAACAAACCACCAATTGGCGTCATAGGACCAAGAAGCGGCGTCATAGCTTCCAACTCAAAAGATTTCGCTACCGCTAAAAGATAAAGTGAACCAGAAAACAGTATCGTTCCGGCTACAAAAAGCCAGCCTGCAATATTTGTCCAGCTTTTGTCGGTATAGCGGCTCAGAATACCAGTGATCAAAATGGCGAAGGTGTGGTAAAACTGATATTCAACTCCGGTTTTATAGATCTCTAAATCGCTTTCCGTCAAAATCTTTTTTAAAATATGGGCGCCAAAGGCACCGATGATAACGGATGCGGCCCCCAACAGGCAACCAATGATGATAAAGCGTTTTGTCATGAATGTTAGTGATTTGAAATTTAGATAGCCAGTTCAATACGCCAGCCAGCCATGTTACCGAAAATTAGATCCGGTCGATTACATTTCACAGATAATCAGCTGCGATTATACTTACTCCAGCTCGATCAGCACTTCGCCTTTATCTACCGGTTTTCCTTTTTTTGCCCGCACACTTTTTACAACAC
>JBFIJS010000429.1:0-4463 GCA_041600595.1 Saprospiraceae bacterium
GGGTTGTTTTGACCACCCGACTGGTAGTGATCCAGTACTGCGGCCAGCGTGGGGAGTGAACCATCGTGCATGTAGGGTGCGGTCAGACTGACATTGCGCAGACTGGGTACTTTAAACAAGGCGCGGTCGGCCTCATCGCCCGTCAGACGGAAACGGCCGGCATCCGCGTAGTTTTCGTAGAGCCCGTTGTTGGCAAATGAATAGTTGCTGAAATTAAACCCACCGTGGCAGGCGGCACATTTCGTTTTTTCGCTAAAAAATAAATCCATGCCTCGTTTGGCCGCAGCGGACAGTGCGTTCGACTGGCCGTGGGAGGTGTACAGATCGTAAGGACTCTGGCCACTCAACAAGCTCCGCTCAAAGCAGGCAATCGAACGGGTGATGACGAAAGGGTCGGGGAGCCGCTGATACGCAGCCTGCGACTGGGCGACATAACTGCTGTCGCGTTGGAGGCGTTCGGCCAGCAACACGATGTTGAAGTCAAATTCATTATGCTCCTGGATGGGCACGAGTACCTGCATTTCCAGTGTCGGCACCCCACCTTCCCGGGTGAAATAGGGATGGTACGCCACGTTGGCGAGGGAGGGGGAGTTGCGGACGCCGGCCCGTTGCTCAACGCCCGGGCTGAATGCTACGTCATCACTGAAGGCCAGGCCCGGCTGGTGGCAGGAGGCGCAGCTGACAGAGCTGTCGACCGACATGGCAGGGTCGAAGAAAAGACGCTTTCCCAGCTCCCAACGGGCCATCGTGAATTCATTCCCGGCCGGTTCTTCCACTTCGGGAAACCCCCGGGGCACTTCCATCAATTCCGGGAAATGAAGTGGCTCCGCCCCATCGTCATCCTGACAAGAAACACAAGCCAATACTAAGATCGGAAGCAGCCACTTCATTGGTTCTGTTTTTATTGTACCACCAGTTTTTGGGTGATCACCGTTTGTCCGTCTTTGATCAAATGGACTAAAAACAGACCCGGGCGGGTTGTTTCCACCGGAATCAACTGGTTGCTTTTTACAAAATGAATATGTTGTACCGGACGTCCGAGGATATCGGTGACCGACACGGCATAGGTCAGATCCTGACTGGCTGCAATAGAGACGACAGCCGTGCCCACCGTTGCCGGATTTGGGTAAACGGTAAAATTTGTCACTTCGCTGAAATCGACTGTCGATGTTGCTGTGGAAGAAGGGCTGAAAACATAATCCCGGAAATTAGCCAGGGCTTGTTTGGCTGCGCCAAAATCACCGTGAACGATGAGGCCGCCGTTAACGGAAATGTTTTCCAGAATGCGGGTGTAGTCACCGTCGAGGTTGATGACGATGGCTCCGTTTTCCGCCGTCAGGTCGAGGGCTACCTCCGTCATGTAATAATTATTGTTACCAAGGCCGTGCAGCTCATAGGTCTGGTTATAGCTGCTGCCACCCTTACCTTCGAGGGCCACAAAACGGTAGCCGGCTGCCCATCCCCAGTGCATGGACGGGTTGGTTGGTGCCAGCGGATGCCCACTGGGGTAGGCTGCCGGGTCGAGGTTGTTAAAATCCGGGTGTACGCCAATGTGGAAACGGATAGCTTCTACGTGGTCGATGTTGTGGTCGCCGAGGTCGATTTCGGTGGTTTGCGTAGCGTTGACGAGCACGTGTAAATCTTCGATCATCGTTTCTGTACCGCTATCATGCAGGAGGGAAATACCGGATACGTAGTACTGCAAACGGGCAACTTTAAAATCGTCGTTCAGGTTGTTGGTCGTTCCAAGGTTCAGGGCGAAATCGACGCCTCCGAGTTTGTGGTGAATGTTGACCTGAATGTTGTTCTGGGCAAAACTACCCATACAGAACGTGGCAAAAACAAGCAGGGAAAGTAAAGTTCTTTTCATGTTGGAAATTGATTTGTAAGGCAGTCGGGAGTGATAAGCCCCCGACTGCTTTTGGATGTTGACTAATTATTTTTTTACGACTACTTTTTTAGTGATAGAAAATTCATTCGTCTGAATATTCAGTAAATAAAGACCATTTGCTAAATGGCTCAGGTCCAGACTCTGGTTCGGGGAAATACCTTCCAAAGTCAGGTGGTTGGTGCCGGCGAGGTCGCTCAGGTAAATGTTGACGACGGCGTCGGTTGTCAACGGCGGCAGGCTCAACCAAAGGTTACCCGCAGTAGGATTAGGAGAAACCCGGACCTGCGCCGCAAATATTTCCTCCTCCGTACTATTCACTTGTCCCGGTTGGGCTTTTACCAAACTGTTTTGCAGACGGTTGGTGTACCAGATGCTTCCATCCGGACCTATTTTGATACCCGTCAGGCCCGCTTCGCCCGTAGGAATCCGGCCTGTTTCTACAAAATTATTGTCCATATCATAAACCACAATATCGCCGGTAGCATAATCTCCGACCAACAGTCGGTTGTCCATGATTTCAATTCCGCAAGGCTGGTCCAGGCCGGTTTCCACGATCGTTTCCACCGTAAAACCAGTCATTTGGGAATGCTCGGCCAGCGGCTCGTTGATTTCCGGCAAATTGGTTCCGATCGTTCCGGAGTTTATATCCAAACGCATGACCCGGTCATTGCCATTGTCAACAAAATACAACCAGCCGGTCGTTTTATCCAGGATCATATGATTGGGAATATCGGCGTCGCCATTGATACCAATGTTTCTGTACCGGCGGACGATGCCGTCGCTGTGGTCGTCGTTGCCGGGGCCATGATCTTCTACAAAGTCGTACCGGACAATGTCTTTATGCCAGTCATCATACACCCAAAACACGTTGTCGGCTTCGTGTGCAATCCCCATACTGAACGGGCTTCCGTGCAGCATGTCGAGGTGACTTCCGTTGCCACCGGAGGGCATTGCGTAAATGTCGGGGTCGCTCGACCAGAGGGTGGGGCCGGTAAACGTACCATTATTGTGATTGGCATCCTGCACACCAGGGGAGGTGGCAAAGTTGAAGTTGTCATCGCTGAAGGCAATACCTGTTGGCAACGACATAAAATGCCAGGCGTTTCCATCTACCCGGGTGAGGTATTCGGAGGGCGTGGCTGCACTGGCATCAGCAATGGTCAGGGTGCTTCCCCCGGAATTTTCCGTACGCTGATTGACCACCCACAATTCGTCTTTGCCTAAAATCGGGAAAAAATCAAGGTCGGTCGGTTTGTTCAGTTGGTCAGCTGCGGTGGCAACTTCCGTCAGAACGGGTGGTGCCAAAATGAATTCGTCGATCAAGTTGGGCGGTACCACTTTTTCGTAAATAACCGCGTTAAAGGAGCCGGTGTTATTATCGGCGAAGGCATCGCTGACGTCATTGACAGCTGTGATTTCCATGTCAATGATGTAGTCGCCGGCAGTGGTGGGTGTCCAGGGTTGTAGCAGGTCAAAATGGAAATATTCAAAGGCCGGAATGTCGAGGTTTTCTAATGTTTCAACAACCGGTGTACCACCGTTTGCGGAGTAGGTAATTTCCAGCTTTGAAATAGCTGTCACTCCATTATTGAAAATGACGCCGCTCAAAGCAATCGGTGTATTTTCCTCACCGAAGGGCCGGCCGTCGATTTCTGCCAGTTGGGCATCCAGGTCAAAAGGAACTTCCACGGAAATATTATCGATGGCAAATCCGTACAGCCAGCCTCCATTGTCTTCATAAACAAAGGCAATGTAAACGGTATCGGCTCCGGCATAGCTGCTCAGATCGAGGACATGAGTGTCCCAGGAGCCATGGCCGTGGAGATCTTCGAGGACATTCCAATTCGTGCCATCCTCCGATATTTGTATCGTCGCATCTTCCTGGGCGCCCTGGTAGGATTGATCGGTGTAAAAAACATCAAATTTTAAGATGACAGCGCTTTGGCCACTCAGGTCGATAGGCGGCGTGATAAAAAACTCATCGCTTTTGTCGCAGTTGCAAGCATCGTCATTAGTAGCGGCAATCCGGGAAGACCCATTGCTGAGAATGTCGAAAAAGTCGCTGCTGAGTGCGCTGCTCGATCCGACTTTCCATCCGCCGTCCGAGGCGTTGCTTTGAATGGTCCACCCGTTGGGTACGGAACCATTCTCAAAGTTTTCCTGGAAAATAACCTGGGCGGGAAGAAACCAGACACATAACAGGTTGATAATAAATAGCGTAACTAATTTTTTCATAATAAATTTTTGATTAGAGATTGTTGAAGAAAGATTAACCGCCAGCATTAAGAGAGCGGTAGTTTTATCACAAAGGTTATCAGAGATCAGGTGTCGGGGCTGTATCATAAGTTGATAAATGTTGATGATGGTTTATAAAGTTGATTTTCCAGACACTGGAAAACCATTCTTTAAATAGCAACAAAACCAACTTTTCTCCACCCGATCAACCGTTTGATACAGCCTCGCACCACATTTTTCCGAAGAATATTGATGGGCATTAGTACCGTGTAATTTAAATTTTCTTTAATTTTTCTTACATGCAAGTGGGCCGGATGATTCACTTCGCTTTGAGGCA
>JBFIJS010000430.1:0-4455 GCA_041600595.1 Saprospiraceae bacterium
CAATAGCCCCCTTCCCGGGCGGGCACCTGCACATTGGCGACGTACTGCACGATTAAAAAAGCCAGCAAACCCGACAGACCCCAGGTCATGACACCCAGGCCGAATTTCCATTGACCAATAAAATAAAGCGCCGGTACGCTGAGCACACCCATAATGAAAACACAGACGAAAATGGAGCTGCCCAATAATTGCATGGACACCTGGAACTTTTGGGCAAAACTCAGATGTGACTGCCAGATGGTTGGCAGCATCTTGCGGGCCGTTTCGGCGCCTCCTTTCATCCAGCGAAATTGTTGTGATTTGAGGCCGTTCATTTCGGCGGGCAGCTCAGCAGGGGAGCCGACATCTTCCAGGTAAACGATCCGCCAGCCTTTCAACTGGGCCCGGATGCTCAGGTCGAGGTCTTCGGTCAGGGTGTCGGCTTCCCAGCCACCCGCATCGTCGATGGTTGCCCTGCGCCAAACGCCAGCTGTGCCATTGAACTGACGCAGATAGTTTCCTCCCTGCCGGCCTTGCTGTTCGATACTGAAATGTACATTCAGCTGCAGGGCCTGCAACCGGGTGATGATCGAGTAGCTTTCGTTGAGGTGTTCCCAGCGGGTTTGTACGACGCCCGTCTTTTGATCTTCGAAATGGTATAAAGTGTTCCGTAGAAAATCTTTATCGGGCAAAAAATCCGCATCGAAAATGGCGATGAACTCCCCTTTTGCCAGGCTCATCGCATCTTTCAAGGCTCCGGCCTTAAAGCCTTTCCGGTTGTCCCGGCAAACCTGTTCAATATGGAAACCCAGTTCCCGGTACGCTTCAACCTTGCGCCGGGTGATGTCGAGCGTCTCGTCGGTGCTGTCGTCGAGCACGTGCACTTCAAAACGATCTTTGGGATAATCGAGCTGCATAATGTTGTCGATCAAACGCTCCACCACATAGCGCTCGTTGTAAACAGGCAGTTGAATGGTGACAAACGGGAGATCGTCATCAATGACGAAAGCCTTGCGAAATGGAGCCTGATACCCCGGCTCACCGACCGGTTGCTTTCTCCAATGCGATTTTTTGTACTGATAAAGGAGGTTTAGCTGCAATAAACAATAAATAGTGATGATCAACAGCGCTATCAGGTACAAGGCAAACACCGAATTAATAAGTATGGACATACAGATTTTTCTGTTTAGGGAGCAAAGTTACGTGCCTTTGGCTGATAGCGAGTGTTGGGGCAGGGACAAATTGAACCGTGGCCCAACTATTTACAGATAAATGCATCAAGAGTTGACAACCCTGCATCAGCCTTCCCTGCGATCATCTGTAAACCATCCAGCTCATGGCAAAACCCTTGCGAGAGCTGTTTTACAAAACAATATATGTCGGGTAGGCATCGGTCATTAGTCTCCAACCATTGTATCTTCACGCGCCAAATTTATTCTTAATCAAACTCTAAACATGAAGCAAAAAAAGAAACTGATCCTAACTATACTGGCGCTGTGCAGCCAGGTATTATTTGTTTTTCTCTTCGCCCAGGAAATGAAATGGGCGCCCGATGGCAACAGCTATTATACGGAGGAGGAAGGCTCGATCGTGCTGGTACAATTGCCCGGCAGGACCAAAACTACCATTGTGGAAAAAAATGCCCTCATCCCGATCGGCCGCCAGGAGCCGCTGGCCATTGATGATTTTAAATTTGACGATGCAGGAAGACAGGTACTCATTTACACCAACAGCAAAAGGGTTTGGCGCTACAAAACCCGGGGTGACTACTGGCTGTACAATCTGGGCTCCAAAAAATTGCAGCAACTGGGTAAAGACCGTCCTGCCTCCTCTCTGATGTTTGCCAAAATTTCCCCGACCGGAAAGCATGTAGCCTACGTCAGCGAGCGCAATGTTTATGTGGAGGAGGTCTCTTCCGGAGTCAGCAGAAAACTGACGGACGACGGGGGGACCCCCAAACTCATCAACGGTACTTTCGACTGGGCCTACGAGGAAGAATTCAAGTGCATGGATGGCTTCCGCTGGTCACCGGATGGCAAGCACATTGCCTACTGGCAGGTCGACGCCAACCAGATCAAAGATTTTTACATGGTGGACAACACCAGCGATATTTACAGTGAAATTATTCCGGTTGAGTACCCAAAAGTTGGCGACCCACCATCCCCGGCCCGGGTCGGTGTGGTAGATATCAGCCAGGGAAAGACCACCTGGATGGACGTACAAGGCGACCCGCAGCAACATTACATTATCCGCATGGAATACCACCCGGACGGAAAATCAATCATTCTCCAGCAACTGAACCGCAAGCAAAACCAGAGCTTCCTCATTTCCTGTGATCCACAATCCGGGAAAAGCCGCACCATTTACAAAGAAAAAGACAACGCCTGGGTCAGTACCATCAGCGAATGGAGCCGCAATGCCACCGGTTGGGACTGGATAAACGGCGGCAAGGAATTCGTCTGGGTGAGTGAAAAAGATGGCTGGCGCCACCTCTACCTTGTTTCTGCCGATGGCAAAAATGAAACGCTGCTGACTCCCGACCGGCAGGACGTGGTAAGCATTGAGCTCATTGACGAAAAAGACGGGGTTGTGTACTACATGTCCACGCCGCCCAATATGGCTACCCAGTTGTATCTGTACGTTGCCAATTTGAATGGCAAAGGCAAGCCCCGGCAACTCTCCCCGGTCACGATGCGGGGAACCCACAATTACACCATTTCTGCCAGCGGGGATTATGCCAAATGGAACTTCTCCAACCATTTCACCAAGAGAATGAGCGCATGGGTCATGCTGCCCGATCACGAGCCTCTCGATGGAGAAAAGGATCTCAAAGCTGAGTATGACCCCAATAAAAAAGAAGTCGGGAATGTGGAATTTTTCAAAGTAACCACCGAGGACGGCGTGGAAATGGACGGCTGGATGCGCAAACCTTACGACTTTGACGAGTCAAAACAGTACCCCATTGTCTTTTACTTCTATGGCGAACCTGCCTCCGCCACCGTCCGGGATGCCTGGGGCGTTGCCGGTAACTTCCTTTACAACGGCGACCTTTCCGAAGACGGGTACATCCATGTCAGCCTCGACAACCGGGGAACACCGGCGCCAAAAGGCCGGGAATGGCGTAAGGCTATCTACCGCAATGTCGGCCAGCTCAATATCCGGGACCAGGCAATGGGTGCCAAAGAAATTATCAAGCGGCCCTACGTCGACTCCACCCGCGTCGGGGTTTGGGGCTGGAGCGGGGGCGGCTCATCCACGCTGAACTGTATGTTCCAATACCCGGATATTTTTACCACCGGGGTATCCATTGCGCCGGTCACCAGCTCGCTGTTTTACGACAATATCTACACCGAACGCTACATGGGCCTGCCGCAGGAAAACATGGAAGACTACGACCGCGGAGCTGCGATTACCCATGCGAAAAACCTGAAGGGGAACCTGTTGCTCATCCACGGCACAACCGACGACAACGTCCATTTCCAGAATGCCGAAGCGTTGGTGAACGAATTGGTCAAACACAACAAGCAATTTCAGTATATGGCTTATCCCGGCCGCTCGCACGGGCTCCGCGAAGGAGAAGGTACCTTCCGGCATCTATCAACGATGGTAACTAAATTTTTACGGGAAAACTGCCCGCCTGGGGCCAGATAAGGCGACTCAAAGCCTTGACAATGAATTACTTTGGCGGTTGATGACTTTTTCAAGAAAGGGCCGCAACCGCCAAAGTTTTTTTTATTTCTCAAAAAACCGGACCTCTGTACGCCGGTTCACCTGGTGTTCCTCTTCCGTACACTCTTTTCCGTCCACACAATCGTTTAGCAGCTGCTCTTCACCTTTGCCCAGGGCCGTGACCCGGTCGCCGGCAATTCCTTTTTCGATTAAGTAATCGGCCGCCGCCAATGCCCTTTGTTGGGACAATTCCTTGTTGTAAGCGGCATCGCCCCGGGAATCAGTATGCGAACGCAACTCGATCGACAATTGCGGGTTGCGCTGGAGAAACAGGGCGATCTGGTCCAGCTCACGGGCCGCATCCGGGCGGATGCGGGCAAGGCCGTAATCGTAATAAATCTGATCCAGTTCAACGAGGTAACCCGCTTCTTCGGTCCCAACTTGTTCTTCGCCTCTTGCTGCCGCAGCCTTGATTTGCAGGTCCTGATACACAAACCCGCTTTTGCCTTCGGTTTGAAAAGTAGAAACGAGGGCGTGGTCTTCGCTGTAGTTTTCTTTCCAGGCCCTGATGATAAAATCGCAGTTATTGTCCACACAGACCCGGTACTGGCCGGTGGCATCAGTGATGCTGCTTTTTTGGTCTTTGGTTGTCAGGTTGAGCAGTGTGAGGTGGGCCCCGGCGATGTATTCACCCGACAATTTATCTACCACCCGCCCCCGCAGGTAGCTGCAGTGAACCGGTTTGAGTGCGATGCAGTCTTTTTTGGCCCCTTTTTCAAAAAATTGCCGGCGGTCTTCATAGCCCGC
>JBFIJS010000431.1:0-4443 GCA_041600595.1 Saprospiraceae bacterium
ATACCAATGGTGCGGCCACCCATTTGCGATAATTTGGAAATATCTTTCAAATCTGATACACCTTTGATCAGCGAAGCCACGATCAAGGGCAGCGCAATCAGTTTCAACAGGTTGATGAAGATGGTGCCAAAGGGCTTGATCCAGTCAATGGTGAATTCTATCCAGCCAAATTGAACAGCGATGGCGCCAAATAAAATACCGGCGACCATACCGATGATGATTTGCCAGTGCAATGCGAGGTTTTTCATATATTGTAATGTATTAACTGCCAGGTTTTGAAGACCTGACGGGTACTTTTTTTAAAAAATGCAAGAAAGGGAAAATTCTGGAGACCGTTTCATTTGGTCGTCAGATAAAGAAATCCGGCGATACAGGCTCCAATCACCAATAGTTCCAGCAGGTTACTCAACAACTTGCCTTCAACCCGGGCATTGATGATTGCCAGAAGGGCAGCTACAAAACCCAGGCCCGACATCACGAGGATCATACCGCCACTGGCTCCTGCTACCTCAAAGGCATCCTGTGCCTTGCTGACTTTGGGGAAAACATAGAGAAACGCCGTGAATATCGCCGATCCCAGGGCCGCCGTGGCCACACCGGCTCCCAACAAGGTGAAAAAGGAAATACTTCTTTTGTGCCGGTTGATGGTACGGACGGCGCTCCCGACGGTGATCCACATGACCAGTAACATGAGCCCGATGGTGACTTTGCCGGAGAGATTGCCCAAAATTCCGGCGAGCTTATCTTCGAGGAAATACAGTACAATAAAAAGCCCGGAAAGGATGATCCCGGAAATCAGGATGGTCGTGAGTGCTGTTTTTTTTGTTTCGTTGCTTGCACTTGCCATGGCGTTATTTTTCGCAATTTTAGGCAAAAAAAAAACGGGATGAATGGCTTCACCCCGTTTTTTTCTTTTTTGTCAGTATCAGTTAGCGCTGAGTTGTGGTGTGTGTGTTTCAGAGATAATTTTTTTTGCGAGATCAATAATCCTGGTGTCTTCAATTTGTACGATGCCTCCGTCAGGGCCAGGCTGCAAGGCGATGTCAACGATTTGCCCGTTTTGGTATTTTTTGGCTCCAAAATAATTGCGAACAGTTTGTTCTTCCATTTTTAACTCACTGGCAATCCGGGCGACACTGCCGGTTGGCAGCGCATGCTTGATGTTTCTTAACTCTTTGAAGGTAATGTACATAATAGGTCAGATTTTTAATGGCAACTGCATCAGCTGTTGGGACTTGTCGATTCCGAGGGTGGGAGTGGAAATGTAGGATCATTGAACCGGAACAAACGCTTTTTTCCCAATACCTAATCAGCTGCTTTTGTTAAGAAATTCATTGTTAAAGAACTTTTTTAAGTAACGGAAAGGTATAGTTTTTTTAAAAAAATGGCAAAGATTAGTTTGACTTTTTTTTGATTGAAACAGGATCGTTTTCTGAGTGAAGGGTTTCTCCTATTAATATTTGGGGCTATGTGAAGAGCTTCCCCGTTTTTCATTTTGTAACAATCACTTTTCCGCTCCCGAGCATTTCCGTAGCCGAACGCACCTCCCAAAAGTACAACCCGTCTGGTAAACCGGACAGGTCAATTTCGGTTTCGGTTTCTCCCGGCTTGAGACTTTGCTGTAAAACTCTTGTCCCCACAGCATTGAACAGCATCACCTCGCTGGAGTGGGGCAGTGGCTGTGGGAATACCACCGCCACCTGCCCCCTCGCCGGGTTCGGATAAACAAGCACCCCGGCTTCCACTTCCTCCACCTCTCCCGCCGCCACAGGCATACAGGCCGGCTGCCCTGTGCCGAGGCGGTAGTTGGGGAAGTTCGGGATGGAGAAGGAGTTGTACTCCGCCAATTGCACCCCATGTTGCACGAAGTCACAAGCGAATCCCTTTTCGTCAGGGTTGTTGACCACATGCAGCACATCGGCGCTGTTGCCGCAGGCACAGTAGATTTTGCAGTCCGGAGCCAGTTGGCAGAGCCGGAACGTGGCAGCAAAAGGGGATTGGAACCCATCGTATTCATCCAAGAACACCTGCGAAGCGGCGATGTCGTCGGCCTCCAGGTCGAACTGGAAAAACTTGGTTTCGGCGGAGATGTACAAAAACCTCGAATTGGCGGAAATGGCCGCCCCACCCGCAAAGGCGCTGTCGCCCTTTACTGCCACGTGCTGGTAGTTGCTGAGTTCACCCGTTTCCCGGTCGAAGTCAAAAATAAAAATGCCGTTGACGGGGTTGTACTTGACGTACTTGGTGCCATCGGGGGTGAACATGGCCTGCCCGCCGCCGTTGCTGCCGGGGGTGGTCGGGTCGCCGATCTCTTGCTCGAAGATGCCCTCCACCCCGTTTGCGGTAAAAAGGGCACGGAAGTATTTGTTGGAGTGCCGCTTGGGCATCATCACCCACCAGTCCTCGTTGTTGGCATGTTGGACAGCGGTGAGGTCGCCACTTTGCAGGGTGTCTTCAAGAATGAGTTTGTTCTTTTCGCTTACTTCACCTACGCCACCGTTTTGGTTCATATCGATGATGGAGAAGTATTGTTTATTGACAAAAGCATCTAATACAGGTTGTGTTTGGAATACGACTGCTTGGTGGAAAAGGTAATAAATATCATCACTTTTTGGAATAGGTAAACTAAGTACCCCTCTCGTGGCTGGATATGCTCCTAAAACATTGCATCTGTCGTCATGCCAAGCACCAGGATTAATATTATCCCCATTTTCCATCACCTCATGTTCCTTATTGAAAACATCACAGCCATTGGTGTAGAAAAGTAATTCCCCATCCGAACTGCTCATACTTGCGTTGGCAACATACATAAATGCCTCTTTTTGAAGTTCTTGAATTGAAACAGGTATTTTATTGAAATCAAGGATGGTTCCCACTTCGTCACCGAGAACCCAGTTATAATCGTGTTTTTGTGAAAATGAAACAAATGGTAGGATTAACAGGCATAAAAGTGAATTGACCCTCATGATCTTAAATGTTAAGCTCACTGCCCGAACTGCATATTATGGCAGGTTCGGACAGTGAGTGATTAATAAATTATTTCACAAGGACCAATCTTTCGGTGTGTAAAACCTTATAGTCATTTACAAGGGAAACCGTATAAATGCCACTTGGTATGCCATCCAGTATGAGTGGGTAAGAATCCACAGCATCCATCTCAATGTCAATGGATTGAACCAATCTTCCATAGGTATCCAAGACGGTAATTTTTCCAACAAGATCAATTTGCTCCGTAAAATGTAGGTAAACGTAATTGCTTGCTGGGTTTGGCGCTATACCAAAAACATACTTTGGGTCTGATGTTGGCCTCTTTAAGGCTTGGCCACCAGCACACAGCACATCATCGCTAAACACCTTTTTCGGGTCAACACTGGCATACATGCTCCGGGCCAGCAAGACGCCATCCCCTCCACAGATCACGCACTGGTCGGCGATGGACAGTATCACGCTGTCTTGTGCAGCCGTGAAGTCGTAAATGTCCGAGGCGATGGTCTGGAGGAAGATGTCATTGATGCGTTGCTGGTTCTGTTCGTAATCACTGGTAACTGAAATGGCAAGGTTAGCTGACCGCACCGCACTGATGGCATTCGCCTTATCGCCATCGAAAGTGGCCAACAGCCCATCGTTTTGTTGGTGGAGGGCATTGATGTCTTGGCTCAGTTGGTCACGGCTGGCCAACAATTGGCTGTTTTCTGCATCGGTTGCCAACTGTTCCATGACCGATAGTAACTGGTCGGTCTTGGTGGCCAGTTCCGTCCGGTTGGTGTCGAGTTGGGCCTGGTCGGTACTGTCCAGCGTGAACAGGGCACCTATCTGCTGTTCGATGTTGTAAAAAGCACCGATGCTGTTTTGGCTGGCCGAGTTCATGAAGTTTTGCAGGTCGGTATTCCCGTTAATCAAAGAAGGGTTGGCCATCAGGCGGCTGTACAGTTGGCGGCCTCCCGTCCAGTGGATGGCATCCGAACAATAGCCGGTGGGCAAACTATCCGTGGCAATTTTGGTGTCCACATTGTCAATGATGTCATTGTCGCCGATACCCGTGGGGCAGGTGCTTTGGGTACAAGTGCAGGTGGTTTGGATATAACTTTTGGTAAATGAAAACGGTAGGCAAGGAGAGTATGTGTAAGTTTCCAAATTGATAAATTTTAATTGTTTTTAATAAAATATTCCGGCAAAAAATACGGGTCGTGAAACCAACAAATAAAATAGTAGCTATAAAAGAAAGGGCTTTAGAGCAGGAGCCTTTTATAGTTTAGTTTTCTTTTGCTTTGCAGGTTTTGTGGTCAGAATATACTGGTACGTCAGATCGATTAAATACGGTGTAAATACAGTGTAACAAAAGTTTCTTTAAAATTTCACCGATTCATGTGGGCCGGAAATTTCACCTTATCATTGAGGCAGCCAACTGCTCGGCCCAACGGGATTTTTAGGGGCGGCGTCGTC
>JBFIJS010000432.1:0-4442 GCA_041600595.1 Saprospiraceae bacterium
ATCATTGAAAAGCATCGCGTAGATAAACATGCTTTATTACTCTGTAATCTAAATTAGTTTATGAAATGCGGCACAGGGAATTTCCGGCTTCAATTGTCCCCCCAACAGCCAGCCCGAATTCACTTCGGGGTGCGCCTCCAGGGATTTTAAGGGGGAAAAGGTGGCAACGCCACCTTTTCCCCCTTAAAATCCCTTTGGGCCGAGCAGTCTGATGCCTAAAAGCGAGATGGATCCTCCGGCCCACTTGCATGAAAGAATAATTAAAGAAAATTTCAATTACAGCGTATTTATTACAGTTGACTTTATTCGAAATTGAATTGTCAGAGCGTAACTTACTGATTATCAAGTTGATGATTTGTAAATTTTGTCATTTCGAATAAGGTCTACTGTACGAAGTGACAGATAAAGAAGAAATGGGCATGTCTACAGCGCCCGGCTCGACTCGCAATTTTCCCTCTCCACATTTTGCTGATTACGCTTTCCTGTAACCACAGGCTGGATCAACCGGTCCCTGGTACTTCTTCTTTTTCCACCCAAAATGGTTGCGTTTCTTCTCCATTTTGCCTGCCCTATTGGCGATAGCTAATAATCTGGCACTGATGCTTGTAATTGATTTATGAAAAGGGCTGTCATGGCAACTGTTGCCTGGTCTTAGGGTTTTGCTCTTTATTGGATATTATAAATAGTTGACAGTGAGCGTTCTACAGGCTCAGATATGCCTTTTTGTTCTGGGAGGTTAGGTATGTCTTTTAATGACCATTATTGTTAACTTTTTCCCACCGGCTCATTTGGCAATAATTTGGATATGTAAATAATGCTAAAGCTAAACTGAAACGTTACGCATACCATTAATTTAAGTAATTGATTTTCAGCGCTCTTTTGGTTCTTGTCACTATTGTCAAATTATTTTTCGAATGCTAATAGACTTGATAACGAATTTGGGTAAACAGTTTGACCGGTTATTCCTTTCTCCAAAATTGATGGACCACGGGTTGACACACTGGAAGGCCCGGTTGTTGATTTCCGTATTATTATTCCTGGTGTTATCCGCTGTCCTTCTGGAAATTAGTTTTCTACTATTTCCTTCTTCCGATCACCCACCCTTATTGTTTGCAATTATTTTCGGTGTATCGGTGATATTCCTGTTTAAAAAGACGGGGAATTTCACCATCGCTGGTAATGTGCTGGCCGCTATTCCCTTTTTTGTTTTGATTTACATTGTTCCCGAAACCGGCGGGCTTTTCTCCGATAATTTATTGTGGCTGGTTATTTCTCCATTGATTGCTATTTTGTTTACAAACAGAATTTCCGGTTTTGTTTGGCTGGCAGCTATCGTGGCATTCACCGTTTTCCTGTATCTCTCCGGGCATGATTCTCCTCAATATTTCTACACGAAGATTCAGGAGGCAGGCACCTTGTATTACGTTATCAGCTATGCCGGATTATTTGTCCTGGTGGTCAGCATTGTACTGCTTTTTGGTACCGGGCAGTCGATGATCATTAAAACCCTGGATGAAAAACAATTGGAACTGACCAAACAAAAGGCAGAATTGGCGGAGCAGAAGGAGTCTTTGCAAAAAGCACAGATCCAGCTCCGGGCCATCAACGAAGAGTTGGAACAGTTTGCCTATGCGGCCTCTCACGACCTCAAGGAGCCACTGCGAATGATTAAGGTGTACACCCAGTTTATCGAAAAAAAGGTGAAAAACCAATTGGATAATTCTACTTCGGAGTACTTCGATTTCGTTACGGGAGGGGTTACCCGTATGGAACGTTTGCTGACCGACCTGCTTGAATACTCCCGACTCGGCCGCAGCAACCGCACTGCCAAAGACACCGACCTGAACGACGTTTTACTGGCCGTAACCAACAACCTGATGGTTACCATGCAGGAAACGGATGCAGCCATTGTCAGCAATCAGCTTCCCGTTCTGAAATCCACTTCCACGGAAATGATTCAACTCTTTCAGAACCTGATTGCGAACTCGATCAAGTTTCGACAGCAAGATGTGAACCCGGAGATCAAGATTAAGCACGAGGAAGAAGGGGAAAGCCACCATTTTTATATTATGGATAACGGCATTGGGATTCCCAAAGAGGCCTGCAGCCGGGTATTCAACATCTTTGAACGGCTTCACGGCAGAACAGAATACGAAGGTACCGGCATTGGTCTGGCTACCTGCAAGAAAATCATCGACAATATGGGAGGACGTATCTGGGTAGAGCCGGGAGAAAAGGTGGGGACTATTTTTCAAATTGTTATTCCAAAAAATTCTTAATACACCAAGTACAGGTAACCGGGTAGTTTTGGCAGTCGGCACTTTTCCGTTGGGACTGAACTTCATTCCCCGGTATTCGATCCTCACCAGATATTCTCATTGCCCGAGTCGGTCAGGGTACTCCGTTTCACCTTTTTGATTTTGACATATACCTTGCAGTCAGCCCTGCGTTGTACAAGGATTCTTACCTTTGGTGAAAAATTTCTCCTTACTTTGAAATGGTATTTTTTTGCAAAACTTTTGTTTCAAAGTATTTGTGAGCCGGCACGGCTGAAAAGGTTGAAAAATGGAGAAAATTACACCATTATCCAGGCTGGAAGAAGCGATTGCCGAGTATTTTCGGGGCGAAGAAAAAGGTGGCATTGTGCTCATTGCCTGGGCCTTTTTTGGCTTGGCAACAGCTGCGTATTTATTCTTTTCAGATTTTGGACCATTTGAAACAGGGTTACTCTATCCGGTCTTTCTCATGGCGCTGGTACAGCTGTTAAAAGGCGGACACTCATTCTTTAAGGCAAAAAAGTGGAAAGCCAAGTTGAAAGCCGGGATGCAGCAAGCCCCGTCTGCCGCCGTGGCCGAAGAACAGGCAAGGGTAGCACGATTGAAACAGAATTATGGGAAATACCAGCAGATAGAAATGCTGCTCTTTTTGTTGGGGTTTGCGCTGGTAGTTGGCGGAGCCTTCGGCGGAATGGGCGCTTTTTGCCTCGGCACCGGCATCGGACTTACCTTGCAAGCTGCGTTTTCTTTGGTCTTCAGTTTGTTTGCTGGCTACAGAACCGGATTTTACCATTACGAACTCAATGTTTTCAGGAAACAGAATCCCTGAATGATAATTTGCCAGAAAACCCGTTGCGTAATTCGATGCGTAGGATCCTCGCTTTTTTCTTGTAAACGACTGGTAATCAATGCAGAAAACTGGCTCCTGCAGCTTTTTTGAAAAACACTCAAACGCTAAACACCAAAGTTTTTGCGGAAGTATATTTGACCGGAAAGCAACCGAAAAGAGTCAGTTTTCGAGATCCATCCCATCGTAGTAGCCGGTGTCCAGGTTTTTTCTCCATTTGACAAAATAGGTGATTTGCCCGACGTGGTAGGAGAAGTGCTCAACGACATGCACCAGGACACTCAGCCCCGTTTCCTGGAATCCCTGAATAACGACTGGTTTGGTCAGGACGTCGGGTGGCAGATTGTCGAGGACCTCATTTACTTCCTGCATGACAGTGTCCAGCCGGGCCAGCAGGGTGTGGGTGGGTAATGGTCCTCTTTCGTCGAACTCCGCTGATCGTTGCCGGGTGTCCTGGCGGCCGCCCAGGCCGCTGACGACCCACTGCCGGACATTCCCGCATAGGTGCAACACCAGGTTCCCGACACTATTGCTGTGCTGGTTTGGCCGAAACCATACTTCATCGGTAGTCAATTCGGACAAACACTGTTTGATGCGGACGGTGCCTTCTTCCATTAACCGCCTTCTCACTTCCCGGATTAAGAGTTGATTGATTTCTTCCATAAATGATTGTAGTGTGTAGTAGAGTTTTTAAAAAAAAATGCAGACCAGGAAAAGCTGCTCCTCCTTACGTCCCTGAAAATGCATCCCTGGTTCCTTCATTAAACCTTCTGCGGACTTGTTTTCTGAGCATGTAAAGAAAGATAAATTTTAGGCTCCATTGCGAGGTGTTACAGGGGAAAATTTTCACAGCTTCGGGCATTTGTTTTCTACAAATAAACCAGCAGGAGAGGTCGACAGCCTCCGGTGTACGATCTTATTTCCGTACATTTGTTTACTTTTTACCATACTGAGTCTAAAGAAAAATTCTTTATAAACTGAGCGATTAAATGATTGCACATACCTCCTGGCCGGGGAGGATACTTCCCTGTAAAAAACATCCGGAAGTGCTCCGGCGTTAGCAGGCATAGGAATCGTGATACCCGGTTTATTTTGCAAAACGAATTAACTTACAAAGCATTACAATTAATATAAAACCTTATGCGACACTGTTTTTTTTTCTTTGTTGTTACCATTCTGGCCGTATCATGTGAGCCGCCCAATCCATACATCTACCAATCTACCGATTACATAGAGTTGAAAAAAGACCCTTGTTTTGGCTTCTGTCCCGTTTATACGATCAAAATTGATGGAAATGGAAACGCCTTTTATGACGGGGA
>JBFIJS010000433.1:0-4442 GCA_041600595.1 Saprospiraceae bacterium
CGGCCCGCATGCTATGGCGCTAAATAAGTACTAAGCATCGGCGCCGCCCTTGAAAAAACAGACAGTATATACTAATCTTCGATGACAAAATGTTGGCCTACGGCTCCCTGTATTTTCATCAGGTAAAGACCGTTTTCGAGACCATTCAGGTCAACCCGCAGGTTGTGGGTATTGGCGGGAATAAATTGCTCGAGGGCCAGTTTGCCAGCCTGGTCAAAAATATGCAGCGTTCGGTTGGTCAGTTCCTGTGGCAATTCGATTTGCACAAAGTCCTGAGCAGGGTTGGGGTACATTTTGAAATAAAAATAATCTTCGCCCGGAACGCCAATGGCTAAAACCATCTGGTCTTTGACCCGAAATGGGCTGAGTGAAGTCAGGTTTTCCCTGGTTACACTAAAATAGCCGTCGGCGTGCAGGGTAGCTTCAGCAGTAGCGGCTACATCCCAGCTGCCATTGGTAAAATGACTGATATAACAATGGGCCGGATCAAACCCGTTGACGGCGGCCTCGGCCTGCCAGAAAAACTCAAAGTCGAGATCAACGGAAGCATTTGCATCCGTCTGGCTGATCAGCCAGGTGTGGTCGACCAGGCTTTCGGAGAGGGTGAGGTCGGTGCCGGTTTCGCCTTCGGCAAATACGCCTTTCATGATCCTGACCTCGATTTGGGTGTCCGAACTTCCCTCGTTTTGCCCAATCACGCAGGGGAAATACCCTTCTTCCGATCCAACCGGGAACAAGGTGCCGGCGGCTCCGGCCTCCAGTTGCAGACGGAGGGTGCCATCTCCCGAAGTCAGGACATAACTGCCTTCACCGCCTCCTGTGATCTCTGCCCCGGCACCAAGCGTCAGGTTTTTTTCGAGCAATATCAGGTTGCCCAATTGCAGGCGGAGGGAATCCGTAACTGTCAGATGGGTACTGAAGGAAACGTCTCCGTCCGTTTGGTTGATGGTCAGCGAGCCGATGCTGCTGGAGTCACTGGTCAGAAATATTTGCAGGGAGCCTTGTCCGTTCAAGCTCAGGGAGCTTGCTTCGTCAGTTGTGATCGTTGCACCGGCTGCTGTTTGCAGTTGGTTGCGGATCGTCAGTTGGTGTCCGCCCAGGAGGCATGTTCCCGCTTCCACGTTGAGAAACTGATGGACCGTCAGGTCAGAACCAAGGGTGAAAGAACCGCCGTTTTGGTTGATGGTCAGCGTGTCCAGTTCGTTGCCCTGTCCTGAAAAAATAATGGATACGTCGGCACTCCCGCTCAGACTAAGGTTTGCCGCAGCGTCGCCCTGTACGGCGGCGTTGCTTTCATTCTGAACCGCCCCTTCCAGCGTCAGTCCCTGTCCGTTCAGGACGAGCATACCCGAAAGCAAACGGGTGGAATCCGTGACGGTCAGGTCGTTGCTTAGGGTGAGTGTCTCGCTGTCGCCGGAGAGTTGCAGCGTGAGGTTGGCGATGGTTCCCACGGTGGTTTCCGGTCCGGTGGTCTGCGAGTTTCCGGTGTACAAAAGATTGACGGATCCCATCGTCTGGAAAATACCGTCGTTGATGGCCAGCGTTCCGTTTTCGACCTGGATGGTGGCATTGGTGTTCAAAACGATTTCACCGGAGGATTCCAGTTGGAACTGACCTGCCATCAGCTTCAGCATTTGGGCGATCTGCAGAGAAGCTCCGAGGCTCAATGACGTGCTCGAAGTTTCAAAAACATCGCAAATGATGTTGCCCGTGGTCAGCACCGCGCCCATGGCTCCAATTTTCACGGTCTGAACGACCAATTCTCCCGTGCCGGTCACTGTGCCGGCGGTCACGGTCAAAGTGTGTTCGGAGTTTTCGAGAGTACCGAGCAGGGTCATGACGGCCAGCTGGTTGTTGAGTTCCACATCAACGTTCATGTTGACCTGTACACCGGCTCCGATTATAATTTGGTCTTCACCCGAAATGGTGTTTCCCGGCATATTTCCGCCCCAGGTCAGGGCGCTGTTCCAATTGCCGGATACCACTGCCGTGTAAGTTGTAGCGGACAGACAAAACGGGGTGAGCAGAAAAAGAAAAACGAAAATAAATGGGTGCAGATAATCGATTTTTAAGTTTGACATAGGAAAATAATTTTTGGTGAAAGAATAAAGTTTCTGGTCGTTTCCCGACAGGTAAAAGGTTGCGTTTTTCCAACCCCTTTCAACATCGGAATGGATTTTTATTTGTTCTCAAATCCTTTAAAAAAAGTTGTTTGAGTCAATTCATAATATAAAGATAGTCCGGGAGAAATGCAAAACGGCCCTGATCTGATGTGCTGTGGTTTGTGCGTAAAAAAAAGATCAGTCTCGCATTTTCGTTTTTTTTAGAATGCCATAAGAAAGAGGAAGAATCAATTCACTTATATTTTTTTTAGTGTCGTCCGAACAATTTTTCAGCGATAATAGTTACAATTAAAACAACGTTGCAACACACCAGATCCGAGTTTAATATTTGTTCCAGGGCTGCACCTTTTTCTGGTAAAGTTTAGAAAAAGTCAGTTTGGAAAATAAAACAAAAAAACAGCATCGTCACTCCCTCCGGCAGAAACCTTTGCAACGTTTTGCCAGCGGTTTCTACCACCAATTCTTTTACAAACACTACCCGGAAAAAGTTTGTCGTCGGTCATTCACAGTTGATTGGCAGAAGTGCCTGGCACTTGCATGATTACTTTTTCTGCTGGAAGGGATTTTTGAAAAAAGACCTTGTATAAAAGCGTTTTTTCGTTCGGGAAAAACAGGTCTCCGGTAGTTTTTGCCAGGACATAAAAATGGATGGAGAGGCAGTTACAGAATGCATTAATTTTTTTTCCCGTTAGTACGATAATATCAGACAGGACCGTATTAGCTAATAAAAACTCGCTCTTTTGTATCAGCGAAAGATAGTTGTATCAACTCTGAAGTAGTTTGGGAACGCACTCACCTCCCCGCCCGGCAAAGCATGCGGCGGATAGTTGAGGAGAAATGAACCCCAGGCCTTCGGTTAGAGTATGGTATCCCCCGGAATTCCAAATTGGCTCTTAATGGCGATCAGGAGAATCAGACGCCTCCGCCTGGCGGAGGTGTCTGTTCTCCCATCACAAAAAAAATGGATAACCAAATAATCTGAAATAGTTCTTTCTCTGTGGATTACATCAATTAAGATTCCCGAATGCCTGTGAATGACAGTTAAAAAATCCTCCTCCTCTCTCTATCATGCTGTCATTTGGGCATTTGGGGTCTTTTGAAAAAGCTTTTATCGCTCACTGAAACATTAAATGCCGGGGAGTTTAAATTAAATGCCACGATGACGAAGCTTGAAAAAAACCGCATTTAATTAAAATAAATTAACGCCACATAAAATCATTTTATCCATGAAAATTAAATCGATCGCTTTTTTTGTATTGTCCATCATCGGCCATTTATCTTTTTCACAATCTGGTGAGAAAGTACTGGTCAGTTCCATAAATCCCCAGAACCGGAAAATAATAAAAATAGAATTGGTACAACCAGTGGAAGCAGAGCATTGGAAAGGTGATGTGGTCAAAATTTTAACCACCGTTTCAATCGATCATGTGAGTGAGGCGGTCTTGAAATCACTGGTGACAGCGGGTCGGTATAGAATTGAATCCACGATTGAAAATGATTCGGTAATAATCTCTGCACCGGCCTTGCAAAAACAAATTTCACTTGGAGGAAATCCGATCGTAGAGTCCATCTCGTATCATATATATGTGCCGGAAGGAATGATGATAGAAATAGAAAGTGAAATTCCGTCAAAATTATTTCCGGTGGAAAATATGCCTTAGCTGTATGCTTGTTCTTTCTTTTTTACAATAAAAAAACTGCATGATAAAAGACAGACTTAATCTCATTGTCTAACAAAATAATTTCTAAGATGAAAAATGTTTTTTTTCTGTTGACTATTTGCTGGCTAACCGCATCGTGTTCAAGAGGATATGGTTGCCCGTATACTTCTAATGACCAAAAAACAGAACGGCCGGAATTGGCGGTAAATTTTGCAAAAGAGGCTGTCCCTGCCGATCAACCAATCAACCAAAAAAGCGCCATGATGAAAATGAGGGAGGATGAAAATCGTCTGCTCCATCCTGGTTGCGAATAATATATTTTCTCGTCGGTTTCCCTTATCTAACGGCAGCAGCAGGTATTACTCTGCTGCTGTTTTTTTTTACAAAATTACCGCACTGACAGGTTGGGTCATGGCAGGTCTTCCACGAAGTACATATCGATTTCGCCCTGATGCTTGGCTTCCACTTTTCCCCGGTAAGTGCATTTAAAATGATCTTTGACCAGTTCGTAAGTTGACTTCGAGATGTTGACTTTGCCGACCTCGCCATTTGACTGGAGCCTTTCGGAGATATTGACGGTGTCGCCCCAGATATCGTAAGCGAATTTTTTGATCCCCACAATTCCCGCTACAACCGGGCCGGAATGGATGCCGATACG
>JBFIJS010000434.1:0-4442 GCA_041600595.1 Saprospiraceae bacterium
GTCCGGATGGACGGGTACAGCTCGAACGGGTGGTTGTAAAATAACGTGAGAAACCGGTGTTTTCAGACGCTCTCTTTCATTTAACTAAAAGTGTTGGGGGTTAGCGCCGGATAAGCAGCCCGGGTAGGTTTGCAGCAAGTAAAATTTGTGGCAAATCCGGGAAGGCTCCTAACACTGTGTAATTTAGGTATGTTTAAAAAATGCGGAGCAGGAAAAGTCGCTCTTTTGGCAACACCCGGAAAGCCTGCCTCAAGGGATTTTAAGGGGCGAGCAGTCTCATGCCTCAAAGCGAAGTGAATCCTTCGGCCCACTTGCAGGGGAAAAAATTAAAGCAAATTTAAATTACACGGTACTAACATTCGCCGCATAAATCTGTTAGTTCGTTTTTTACATAAATATTCCGACTACCAGGTTGTGGGAATGCTACTTTTGCGCCGGAAGAAACCACCTCGTTTTGAGGGGTCAGACCACCCGGCCCAACTATTTCTCACAACCACAATCTGATACTTATGAGGATATCTTTCCTTTTTTTGCTCGTCTTTTCTGCTTATTGCTCCACCGCACAGGAAACGGTCTCATTTACCGATCAAGGTAGTTTGCTGGGCAATATCAGCGGCTTTAACTACATCGATTGTGCCGTCGATATGAACGGTGACTTCCTCGACGACATCGTGCGGGTGACGACCTCTAACATGCACATCGACTACCAACAACCGGACGGTACTTTTCAGCAAACGGTTTTCCCTTTTAATCCCATCAATAGTCCCGAATGGAGCATTTGTGCCGGCGACCTGGATGGCAATGGGTACAATGACCTTTTACTGGGTGCCGGCGATGCCGTTTCGTTCGTCCTGGCAAATACGGACGGCACCGCCTACGTTGAAAAACCAATGGCCGGTTTCATTTTCAGTCAGCGATCGACCATGGCCGACATCGACAACGATGGCGACCTGGACGCCTTCGTCTGTCACGACGTTGACCAGTCGCATCCATACCGAAATGACGGAAACGGCAATATGCAGCTGGACCAAACCCTGATCGAAACCGCAGACCGGCCGGGCAATTATTCAGCCATCTGGACGGATTACGACAATGATGGCGACATCGACCTGTACATCACCAAATGTAAAGGAGGGGCGATCCCCGGCGACATTGACCGCACCAACCTGCTTTACCGGAATAATGGCGACGGAACTTTTACGGAGGTTGGGGAGCAAGCCGGCGTGGCAGACAATGCCCAATCCTGGAGTACGGTCTTTGAAGATTTTGATAATGACGGGGATTTCGACGCCTTTGTGGTTAATCACGATTTTAAAAACCGGCTTTACCGAAATAACGGGGATGGTACATTCACCGATGTCATCGAGCAATCGGGCATCGACTCCAACGACCTGGGCGCCTGGGAAAATGCTTCCGGGGATTTCAACAACGATGGGTATATGGATATTTTTTCCGAACTCACCAATAATATTTACCTCGGAAAAGGTGATCTCACTTTTACGGGTAAACTGGTGCTCGTCAATGGCTCGTTTGTTCATCCGGGCGGCATCGGCGACTTTAACAACGACGGTTTTTTGGATGTCATCCGCAACAGCAGGCTGTATATCAATGAGGGTAATAATAATAACTGGCTCAAAATCAACACAGTAGGCAGACAAAGCAACCCCAACGGTATCGGGGCCAGGGTTGAAATATACGGCCCCTGGGGCCGGCAAATCCGGGAAGTACGCTCCGGTCAAAGCTTTGCTCCGATGAGTTCCCTGCAGGTACACTTTGGTCTGGGCCAGGCCGACAGTATAGAGAAAGTAGTGGTAAAATGGCCCTCCGGCATCGTTTCAACCATCGACAACCCCGCCATCAATACCACCCTGACGGTCGTCGAAGCGGCTTGTATTTTACCTCCGGTCTCCATTGTTGTGGATGGGAACACCTCCCTGTGCCCCGGTGACTCGGTGGTTTTAGCTGCCCCCCAGGGTTTTAACTATCAATGGTCCAACGGAGATTCCACGCAAGCCATTGCCGTTTATCAGCCGGGGATGTTCAGTGTTGAAATGACCGATACGGCGGGCTGTCTTGCGGTATCGAATGCTATTTCGGTCAGCATGATCCAGGATGTAGCTCCAACAATCGAAGTTGATGGCTTTGGTGCTTTTTGCGAGGGCAGTTCCATCACGCTGACCGCCTCGGATGGAGCCAATCACAACTGGTCTAACGGCCTGACCGGCCAAACCATAACAGTCGATGAATCGGCTTCCCTGACCGTTGCGGTGGATGCCTGGTGCGCCCAGGACCAAATTGCCTCCGATACGGTCAACGTCACTGAAGTTATCGCCATTCCGCCGGTCGTTACCGGGGTCACGATCACCCAGGGACAATCCGCCGAGCTGACGGCCACCGGCGATCACCTCGAGTGGTATGACCTGCCGACGGGAGGAACCCCGCTGGCCACCGGCAATACCTTCACGACTGACCCCCTCAATCAGACCACGACCTTTTATGTAGCTTCAAAAACCATTGTATCGGACGAATTAAAGGACGGAGGAAAACCTGACAACTCGGGGGGAGGCGGACTGGCCCAGGATAATTTATTCAACTATTTCGATGCCTGGGAACCGTTTACCATCGTGTCGGTCGTAGTGTATGCAGCCGCCGGATTGCAACAGGACACCATTTATATGGTAGCCGGCAACGGGGAAGTTTTACAGAAAAAAGTGGTGAGCCTGGTGGCTGGCCAGCAGACGCTGGAACTGGATTTTGAGGTGCCCCAGGGCACTGATTTTTCGCTGCGTAGTTACGAGGGCAGGTTTTTTAGAAATAATTTTAACGTGCAGTTCCCCTACCCCATCGGGGATGTCGGGGAGATCACAACGACCCCGCTGGGCAATGGTTTTTACTATTATTTTTATCAATGGAAAGTCAAACGACCAGACCTTGTCTGCAGCTCCGACAGGATTCCGGTGACAATTGAAGTAACGGATGCTCAGGAAATATTTAACGAGGCCGGTTTTGGTATTTTCCCCAACCCGGCGGGCGAAACGTTGTTCGTGCGTATGCAGCAACGTGCCGAAACCATCACCGTAACAGATTTACGCGGAAAAAAAGTAATGGAAAAAATAACGGCGGGTGAAGGAACAGAGGAACTGACAATCAATGATTTAGCTGCTGGACTCTACCTGCTTGAAATCGCCGCTGACGGAAAAGTCTTCCATACTAAATTCGTGAAGCAATAGATTTGTGGCTTTAACTTTTGTCCGACCGGACAGAAAATAAAAAAGGGGAAACGCAGTGAGTGCTGTGTTTCCCCTTTTTTATTACCGGCGGATGCGGTTAGTGTTTCAGAAACCGGTCCCTTTGTAAAACCCTGCCCTCTGCCTCGTAGGCCAGGAAGTATAAGCCGCTCGGCAACTCACTGATATTCCACTTCATTTTTCGTTGGTTATGGTGTCTCATCTGACCAAATGCCACCCCGTTTGCGGTGTACAGCCGGATGGTACCTTCTATCAATTTTTGATCATTGAAATCAATCTTTATCCACTGCGTAGCCGGATTGGGAGACAGGGTAAAATAGTTGTCCGGACGTGTCAGGTCATTGACAGCGGTTGGGTTCTCTCCATTCGTATTTGTGGAGTCAACCGGTTCGGTCTGTGTCGTATCGGATGTGACACAAGAAGACGGGTCATCCTCAGAATAATTACCCTCGTAGTAATAATACCCGACCGGACTTGTGCCGACATCGAGGATGCTCATTTCATTGCCCGGATTCGAATTCAGGGAGTTGGGAAAAGCGGCGAAAGGGTCCAGGTCATTTTCCATTAAAGCCGGCGACGTCGCCGTACCATTGATTTCAAAGGTAAACAACAACGTTTCGGCACCGGCCTCCAGCAAGATCTGCGGGCTGTCCGTTAAAAACCCAAATGAGATATAATTTTTGTGAGGTGATTCTTCCGGTCCGGAAACTGTGGCATTTTGTTGCCAAACACCAGCGTGCATAGACAGATTGGTAATGTCGTTGCCCAATGGCAAAACGACCGTGACCTGGCCCGAACCGGTAATGGTGCCGGCACTGGGAGCAATGTCTCCACAGGGTTTGACATACACGCCGTATGTTCCGGCAGCAGGCATTGGTTGAAGGCTGAATTTCAGTTGTGAAAATGCGGTGCACGTTAAAAAGGTACAACCGATGGATAGAAGCAGGCGAAACCAGTTCATAAGTGTTAGGTGTTTTTTGTTTCTCAATTCCGAACTTGAAAGAAAAAGGAAAAATATGCGTGAGGAGTATTTCAAAAGGTGCAAGGCTCATGCCAAAGACGGCCGATAAGCACTGATAACAAACCACAAACGGGTTCATTTGCAAAAATCAAAACTTTGAAAATCAACTACTTGTGACAGGGAAAAAGGCGCTTTTCGGGACAGACCTGCAGAAAACCTGCGGGTCAGAACAC
>JBFIJS010000435.1:0-4436 GCA_041600595.1 Saprospiraceae bacterium
GCCCTGCCCGCTCCCGACCTCCCCGCGGACAATCCCCTGACTGTGCAGGGCGTACAGCTTGGCCGGATGTTGTTTTACGAAAAAATGTTATCGAAAGATAACTCCCAGGCCTGCGCCGACTGCCACCGCCAGCTCGACGGCTTTTCTGATACGGCCCGTTTTTCCATTGGCGTGGAAATGTTGCCCGGAAAAAGGCAAGCCATGCCCGTTTTCAACCTGGCCTGGCACAGCAATGAATTCTTCTGGGACGGCCGGTCAAACCGGTTGCGCGACCAGGCCCTGCGACCTATTCAGGATCCGTTGGAAATGAATGAAAGACTGGACAATGTGATCGCCAAACTGAGCAGCGAAGAAACCTACCGGGATCAGTTCACCAGGGCATTTGGCACACCTGACATCACGCCGGAGAAGATGGGTCTGGCTATGGAGCAGTTTATGCTGAGTATCGTTTCCCACGATTCAAAATATGATCAGTACCTGGCGGGGACGGCGCAGCTGACGGAAAGCGAGGAACGGGGCCGGATATTGTTTGAGACCGAATACAACCCCTTTTTTCCCGACGATTCGGGGGCGGACTGTGCCCATTGTCACGGCGGAGCCAATTTCGAAAACGACCAGTACATGAACAACGGCCTGGATACCGATGCCCAAATTACAGATGTCGGCCGGGAACTTGTCACTGGTAATCCCGCCGACCGGGCAAAGTTCAAAGTCTCTTCGCTGCGCAATATTGCCGTCACGCCTCCTTATATGCACGATGGCCGTTTTCAAACGCTGGAAGAGGTGATCGATCATTATAACGAGGGCATTCAGGAATCCTCCACAACGGATATCACCCTCTTGAACACCAAAGAGACCGGACTTTTACTCACGGAACAAGACAAGCAGGATTTGATAAATTTCCTGAAAACCCTGACGGACCAAACGTTTTTGCACAACGAAGCTTATGCTTCGCCTTTCTAAGCGCAGTTGAAGAAAATGTAAAAGGTGCAGAACAGCATTTTGGTAATTACTGTGTAATTAAAATCTCATGTTACGCAACGGGCAAAAAAATCACCCTAAAATGCGGGCCGGAGAATCGCTCAAGCCTTTTGCATCATTCTGCTCGGCCCTCCAAAGGTTTCTAAGGGGCACCCCAAAGTGAATTCGGGACAGGCTTTCCCGCTGTTGCAAAAAGAATAACTTTCCCTGCTCCGCGTTTCATAAATAACTTTTGTTACACAGCAGTAAACAAGAAAAATTTCCCCAAAAAGCAGTCTGAAAAAGCTTGCTTTTTGGGGAAATAGCGGTCTCCTCCACACAAAGAGGGGCTGCACAGGTATTGTACCGGTGCAGCCCCCCTTTTATTTAATTGCGAAGCGGCAAATCGATTAACAAAGGTTAGCTTCCTTTACTCAGCTCCTGCATCAATCCAACAGTGTAGCTTTTAGTGATGTGGGCTTTCTCCTGATAGTCAGACCGTTTCATCAACATGTCGTGCAACTTCGGTAAATTATAATAAGGAACGCCGGGATATAAATGGTGTTCCAAATGGTAGCCCACATGGTGCGGGGCAATGAAGAACCTTTCAATCAAAGGTGTCTTGACGGTCCGCGTTGAAGTGAGCAGGTTGTCATAAGTTAAGCTGCCAAAATGTTCGGCGACGCTGCGGATGTATTGAAACATAAAAAAGGTGGAGAGCCACGGGACAATCCAGAATGCGAGGTAATATTTCCAAATACCCAGGTAAGTAATGATGCCAAACAACAACACGTAGTAAATGACTTTTTGCCAGACAGGCTCTTTCTTCACCGATGGAGCTGATTTTTCGTTGCCCCCAAACCGCCTCAAAAACCACAAAGCATCCATGATGCCCTGGTACAAAATGAGGTAGGAAGCCAGCATCAGCACAAATTCGGTTTTGGTTTTGGGAAAGGTAAAAGAACGCTTGCCCAGTTTGGCCACCCAGTCCGGGTCTTCTTCGGTGTTCAGTTTCTGGTGGTGAGCCAAATGGTTTTTCCGGTATTTTTCTATAGAAGTAAAAATGGGGTACATGGTGACCACATTGGTTATGAAGTCGTTCCATTTTCTGTTTTTCATAAACCGGTAATGGGTGGCATCGTGCATCAAAATGGCTAAAGCGTGCATTCTCGCACCGATCACAATGACCGTGAACACATACAACAAAGGTGAAGGAAAGCTAAGGCACAGGTAAATACTGGCAGCTATGACCGCCCAATTGAACAACATCGCTGCTCCGTGACGGTAGGGGTTGATGTCAAACAATGGTTTTAACTCCTGCGGGTCCAGTTTAAATTTCAACTCATTGTAGTCGTAGGTTCTCATTTTCAAATGGTTTTAGTTAATAAAATGATTGTTGCCAAATGTCTGGTGTCGCTGCTTGCGCTGTCTTTTCATGCACGTCGGTGGGCCAAAAATCTCTTCACGCGGACGTTTTCCGGGACTTCCTAAGCACAAAGTCAAAAGGAAATTCCGGCTTCCGTCCAATATCACTTGTCTGCCCGTACCCGCTGACTTTATCCCTGGCTCAAAGCCCGATCTCGTAATATAGTCAGTTATCTGCTGTGCAGGTTATTTTTGGCAAAAAAATTAAGGAGAGGCAGGAAAACGGCGTGTTGAGTCCGCGAAAGTTTACTGCTTTTGGAAAAACGGTCCCCAGGAGGTGGCTCATGTCGATCTTAACCTGCCTGCCGCTTCAGATTTCCAAAGCCCGGATCATCCAGCAATAAGACTCCGCAAAGGCAGGCAGCGATGTAAAATCCAGGCTTTTTAAATCGGGGTTGAGTTCCGGATAGTTGTTGCGGTGTCGCTCGGTGATGGCCCGTATCTGTTTCTTGATCAGTTTTTCCTCCGGTTCGCCATTCCGGCAGTAAGTGGCGAAGCCCAGTTTTTCGAAATAATCCGCTTCTAAAATTTGCAGGAGCAAATGAAAAAAGTCCTTATCGGGCAGGGGCACGGCAAAATAAAACAGACAGCGGCTGGCAATAAACCCGGGAATGGATAAGGCAATCTTGTCGTATCCGTTTTCCCGGTACCATTTCATATTCGGAAGTTCCTGCTGGATCACGAGAGCCACCTTTTGGTGATCGATGGGTGAGGTAATGCCGAAAGTAGCCCGGACCTCATACATTTCTTTAAAGTAAAGTATTTTGGGCCGGTCCAGCAGCCCCTGAAATTCTTTGCGCAGCAACAGGTTTTTTTGTGCGGTGTTTTTGCCGTCCTGCTCGTAGGCCAGGCGATGAATCCGTTCGAGGGTTTCCATCATGTGTCCCTCCGGCTTGATCAGGTAATCGAGTTTGTAACAGAGGTAGAGCAGAAGGTAGGTGACGGCAATGGGATACTTATCCATGTTCAGTGAACCAAAATCAATTTCATCAAAAACCCCTTCTATTTCCTTGATAATGTATTGGTATTTGACTTCCTTTTCCCAGTCGGGCAGCTGCCGCCGGATATGCAGGTCGGCTGGTTCCAGCACATCAAATTCATCGAGCAGGATATCGTCTTGTTTGTCGGCGTTGGTGGCCAGTTCTTTGAGGGCTGCATACAGCTTAAACGGGGAGCCATCGGCCGTGTAGGTATCGAAAATAACGGAAATTTCGTTGTCGGGAGAAAGGGCGAACCGGCTGTATTTCAACTCAAAATTCTTTTCCAGCAGCCGGCGCATAAAACTGGCCTGTAGCTTTTTTACTTTGGCCACCTTGGCGGCAGCGTACAGTTTGTGATCGTTGGCGTAGCCCACCACTTTTTTTGATCCCTGGTAGAGCTCGAATTTCACTACTCCTTCTTCCTCCCAAAAACGGATATTGCCTTCCTCTTCGTTTCTCAGGTAGTTGAAAAAAGCCTGGTAAGATTCGATGAAATTTTCTTGTTCAAAATGAATGACAGCCTGGTCAAAAGCCTCATCCTGACCAGCCGTGTGGTACACATCGGTATAGCGACCGAAACGAATATCCGGCTGTTCATCCTTGTTTTTAACGCCAATGATTCGTTTGAATAAACTCATAATTCAGTTTGGCAATATTTACTCCGGCAATTGGCGGCGAACCTGACGCTGCGATTTCATACCTCTCGACCCGGGCCTGACATTATTTTCGGCCAAAATCAGCGGGTATTTCTCCCCACTTTTCGGTTTCCCATTTCAGGATCGGGTTGTCGTAGGTATTGGCTTTGAGCCAGGCCTCGGCGCGGGCAATCAGTTGGTGAACGATGGCCGTACGGGCATTTTGCACCAGGGTGGTTTTACACTTTTTGTTTTTCACCCACAGCATAGCATTGCGCGAGTCGGTATAGATCGGGGTGTTTTTACCTTCCTTTTTCAGCATGGCCAGGGCATGTACGATGGCCAGGAATTCGCCGATATTATTGGTTCCCAATGCAAATTTTTGGTGAAAATACTGGTACCGGCTCTTGGTGTCCACCCCCTGGTATTCCATGAC
>JBFIJS010000436.1:0-4432 GCA_041600595.1 Saprospiraceae bacterium
GGGTCGTTCATCCATTTTGCAGGCGGTGAAAAATGATATTGTGGGCGACGCGGTTCGGCGTAGGTTGCCGTTACTACTGCGGGAGTAGTTGTTGCTGGCGGAGTATCGGTCTTGCATCCGATAAGGAACAGATAGCAAAAGAAATAAAGGAAAGCTTTTTTCATAAACGAGAGTGATTGGGATTTGGTTATCATTGAATTGTTTTGGTAAGCGGGATAAATGATGATCCAAAAGTACAATTGACAACTACACAATAGCCTTTTTACTTAGCTGAATTTCAAGGTCTTCCAGGGAAACGCCTTTGGTCTCGGGCATCATTTTCCAAACAAACAACAATTGTAAAACCATCATGAAAGCAAAGAAAGCAAAGACCGGGGCTGCGCCAATTTTGGTGAAAAGAACCGGAACCAATGACGGGATCGCCGCTGCAAGTATCCAGTGGACAGAACAGCCAAACGACTGACCGCTGGCGCGCAGGTGATTTGGAAATATTTCGGAGATAAATACCCAGATAATCGCTCCTTGTCCGATGGCGTGGGAAGCAATAAAGAGGAAAAGAAAAACAGGTACAGCCATCCCCTTCCAACCAAAGAAAAAAGCCATGGCAACCAGAGAAAGGGACAAAATATACCCGAAAGATCCAATATACATGAGCTGTCGACGTCCAAGTCGGTCGATCAGTGCCAGGCCTGCCAGGGTGAAAATCAGATTGGTGGCGCCGATCCCGATGCTGCTCAATAAGGCCGAACTGGACTCCAGTCCCGCAATTTCAAATATCCTGGGGGCATAATACAGGAAGGCATTGATGCCGGAAAACTGGTTGAAAAACGAAATGAGGAATGCGAGGATCAACGGGAACCGGTACTTTTCAATGAATATGGTTTCTCCCTTGATGTTGGTTGCGCTGTCTGCCAGTATCCTGTTTATTTCGGCCTGCACATCCATGGTGGGGTCGATCATTTGCAAGGTTTTGGCTGCCTGCAACTGGTCATTTCTTTTGACCAACAGCCAGCGGGGGCTTTTAGGAACCGACAAAACCATTAAAGTATAAACTAAAGCAGGAATCGCTTCCACCCCGACCATCCATCTCCAGGCGTTTTCTCCGATCCCGCTCAGCAAATAGTTGGAAACAAAGGCGATCAAAATGCCAAAGACGATATTGAACTGGTATAAGGCAACCAATTTGCCCCGGTTTTTGGGTGGAGCTATTTCGGATACGTAAGCCGGAGCAGCAACAGTCGAGGCACCTACTCCCAATCCACCGATAAACCTGAACGCAGCAAAAATCCACGGCCCGGTTGCGAAAGCTGAACCAAGCGCTGAGACCAAATAGAATACCCCGATCCAAATCAATGTATTTTTCCGGCCAATTCTGTCGGTGGGTATTCCACCAAATATGGCCCCGATGACAGTACCCCACAACGCCGAAGCCATGATGATAAAGCCGTGAAAAACTTCCCCCCGAGGCCAGAGTGCCTGGAGAGATAAGTCGGCCCCGGAAATGACTACGGTGTCGAAACCAAAGAGAAAACCCGCCAAAGCCACGGTGATCGACCAATAAAAAATCTTGCTGTGATTCATGTCTGCGCCAGTTTTAGATGAACAGGTGTTTACGGATATATGATTTGGGGTATTAAATAGTGTTGACGATCAAATGCATATGGTACAGGCCAAGCCCTCCGGGAGGGGTTTGATCAACACGCGGATAAAGTAAAAACATTTGTTCAACTTTAAATACTTTTTGGTGGCAGGAATGTAGGGCGTTCTTCCGGGGAATCTGAAGAACCGGGATACCAGGCGGGTGAGGAGTGAAAAAGTGGATAAAAAAAAAGTTGGTCTCCTGTGCAGGAAACCAACTTTTATGACCAGGCAATACTGGTATTAATTCAGGCTAAAGTGCAATCCTTTACTCTGGATTTTGGCCTGTAATTTCTTCAAACCTTTGTACTTGATCTGACGGACGCGCTCTTTACCGACGCCCATCAATTCGCTGATCTCTTCCAATCCACACGGACGCTCTCTTCCAATACCGTAGTACATGGATAAGACTTCCGCTTCGTTAGGTTGAAGACCATTCAATAGCATTTGTACTTCTTTCTGTAAAGATTCCGTTTGAGCTACTTTCATATCCGGACGAGGGACTGCCTCATCTTCCAGAAAGTAGGTCAGGCTGGTTTCCTCACCGTCCTGGATCGGTGCGTCCAACGAACCACAGTGGTTGTTGGTTTCCAAACATCTTTCAACTGCATCTTCGGTCATTTCGACCTGAGAAGCGATTTCTTTGATGCTGGGTTCACGCTCCAGATGCTGTAGCAAGTGATCGCGGGTACGGAGTACTTTCATCAGGTTAGACTGGTGGTTAAAGGGCACACGAATTTTTCGTGACTTTTCACCAACAGCCTGGAGAATACTTTGACGAATCCACCATACAGCGTAGGAAATGAATTTGAAACCTTTCGTTTCATCGAAGCGTTGGGCTGCTTTCAACAGACCGAGATTACCCTCGTTGATGAGGTCTCCCAGGGAAAGTCCACAGTGTTGGTATTGTTTGGCTACAGAAATTACGAATCGGAGGTTGGCATTGACAATAGTCTGAAATGCATCCTGATCTCCAGCTTTGTATTTGCGAAACAAATCAACTTCCTGTTCTGGTGTCAGCAGATCATAACGGCTAACTTCCGTCATGTATTTTTCCAGCGATTTAGCGTCCCGCCGGGTAATGGACTGCGTAATAATTAAAGCTCTCATTTCTTGATTTAAAAAGCCTACGTGAATTGTTTTTTCAAAAAGCGGCGCAAGATAGCGTTTTAACTCAAAAAGTTACAATTCATATAAGTTTTCTGAAAAAAAAGATAAAAAAGTTGAGATTTAGATACTCTTGATCTCGGCGCTGAGGTTGTAATCCTTTACAATTTCCTCAGCAAAGCGTTTGTGACCTCTCGGGGTCAGCAGAAAAAGTTTACCACCTTTTCTTGCTGCCAGGGTGCTCAATAATTTCCATTTGGAAATCTTGTCGTGCACCATATCGGTTTTAGTGGCGATTTCTATGTAGCTTTTTCCGCCGGTTTTCAGTCCCGTTATGTCCGGAATGAATGGTTCGTTTTCGTCTCCTCTTGCGAATTGTGAGGGCTGATCATAATCTTCGTGGTTTGCCTTGATGTTTGAAAAACCTCTTTTTCTGGCCCAATCGATTGCTTTTTCAAAATATTCCTGTTCCATAAATCGACATTTTATTTTAAGAGTTTCAGTTATATGACAATTAGCATCTTAGATTACCAACCAAAGATTTCTTACCTGCTTAGAATAAGGTTAAGTTTCGTTCAGATTGCCCGGAGAAAGATAAGGTAGGAATAAACAAAGTGTTTGGTCAATATATTGCATACATGAAAACAACGATTTTTTTTCCGAATAGTTTGATAGAATGCGTAAAATTTACACTTTCTTAGAAAAAACTTCTTGGAAATGGAGCTATTTACAAACAACTCTTACTTCAATATTGTTTGATCAGGCTGTTTTGCAATGATTGCTATTCTGGTACAAGTCACTACTTTTCCGGCTGTCAAACTTATTTATGAATTGGAAAAACTGCTTATTTCCAATTTATTCGCTCCGTACATTAAAGCTGTCTGACCGTTTTGGATTGTTGTCTTTTTTGCAGGAACTGCTCATGGCACAAGGTACTAAAAGGGATGGCAGCGACCGGACTTTTCCATAAATAAATTTATGTACATGGCTCACAGACGACGAAATCTGCAATCAGCAGTCAGATTTTGAGTACAGATGATCGCCAAATGGGATCCTATTGATGCCGATAATCAGCGGGAGAAATTTAACGTCGGGAAAATTTAACCATTTGGTACCTTTCAGAAGCTGACTCAAATGGGTCATTACAATTTCGCACAGACTATTTGGAAAAGAGAGCTCAGAGCGAAAGCCATCATTCTGACACTATAATTTTTCCGACCCTTTCGTCCAATTCAGTCAGGCTGGCGTGTTGGCTGTCAAAATAGAATGGCGGCCCGAAAGAGGAGGTCTTGGCGTTGCCACCGGGGGAGTTGAGGATGCTTATGGCTCCGGCTTCTTTACTGAAAAGGAAATAAGCCTCTTTGATGGGGTCCCAGGCTACCCTCAGTAAAACGGGGTGTTTGGCATCGTAGGGTGCATCTTCGGCCAGCAGGATGTTGTAGTCGGTCACGGCAGGGACGACCCCGGGGAAATTGGTGATGTTGAATACCTTAACCGAGCAATTGATGCTATATGACTGTAGCAGCGATCTGGCATCCCGCAATTTTAACATGACCTGATCCAGTAGCCAATCAGTTGGTTGCAGCTCTGGCCATGGAACCCATCGCTGTTCTTTGGCCCGGTAAAACTGAGCCGGACCGGGCCGCAGTTTATAATCGAACATGGGGACTCCTTTAGGGTAAAACCC
>JBFIJS010000437.1:0-4425 GCA_041600595.1 Saprospiraceae bacterium
GTCGTACTGATGAATGGTTTTTATTTGTTCGACCTTACCGTCTTTTCCGGGCTGGTAAAGCATTTCACCAAAAAGACTATCCCGTTTGTTATAGTTGAAAACGGTGCGGTTGAGGGTGGCCCACTGACCGTTTGACAGCTCTCCTTTCCAGAAAGATTTTTCCTCGATTACTTGCCCTTTTGGGTTAAAATACTGGATCGTGCGCAGGTCCGTCTCCGGCTCTTCTATTTCTGCCATTTGGTGATCGCTAAAATATTGGTAGGTCATGGTACGGGTGCGCAGGTCGGTTTTGATCAGTTTTCTGATCAGTCGGTTTTGGCCGTCATATTCGTAATCAAAAATTTCGTTGTGGTCGTTATTGGTGATGATTTGTTGCAATTGTCCGTCCCGGCGAAAGGTGTAAACAGCCTCTTTGATCGTCTCTTCGGGTTCGTCCTGGTCAGCAGTAAAGGTGGTCCACTCGATGATTTGTTTGATGGGTGGCTTGCTTTGGGGAGCCCGCAAAAAGGTCTGGGCAGCTACCAGCGGCGGCAGGCTGGTGAGAAATAGAATGGTCAGCAGTTTTCTCATGGTTAAATAATTGAAAATCTGGGAATTTCCTGTGCTGTATTCCAACGGCGCTACTTTCAGGTTTGGACGATCCCACAGCAATAATGCTGATTGGGCACCTTTTACCCGGACAAACTCAGTGAATCAGGAAAATACAAAGGTAAACAGGAAGCCTAAAGGTGCAAAAATGGTGCGCAAACGGATGGAGGATTCTTTGCCGAAAAACGGGTGCCTTATCCCGGAAACGCCTTTTTTACCAAATAAACAAGCAGGCTCAGTTTTTTGCTAAGATTTGTGTCCGGAGCAATGGCCCTCAAAAAGTGGTAAAGTTACCGTATCAAAGTGACATCTCCCTCGCGGAAAACCTGCTCCACCCGGCCGCAAACTTCCACTTCTGCCTTCAGGAAATAAGCATAAACGCCGGGGTTCATCATGTTCCGTTGGTAGTTGCCGTCCCAGCTTTCTGCCGGATCAGAAGTTCGAAACAACTGTGCACCCCAGCGATCAAATACCTGCCATTCGAAGGAAAGAAAGCTGGCCCCATCTGCCGGGTAAACAGACAATTGGTCGTTGATACCATCTCCGTTGGGGGAGAAGGCATTTGGCAGGAAAAATGGATCGACAGGCCGTCCCTCATCCCAGATCACCGACACCGATAAATCTTCTTCCGAGCATTCATCCGATACGGAAAAGTGAATGGTGCCTACTTCCTGCACCAGCATCCAATTGTTGGTCGAACCATCGGGCCAGTGCCACTGGACCTCCCCGGCATGGCTGAGTACCCTGGGCCGGAGTGTAATGAACGGACTTCCACAGGGTAGTAATTGGTCTTCGGCATGTATGTCCAGTTTTTCCCGTTCGGGCACCTGGACCGCACGTTTCTCCACGCAACCCTGGGTGTCCATGACCCGCACGTTGTAAAGCCCGCTTTTCAGGTTGGGAAAAATGGATGTAGCCTGAAAAGGATCATTGTCGAGGGCACATAGAAAGGGACCTTCCCCGGCAATGGTTGTGATCGTGATGACACCGTCCGCAGCGGCCGGGCAGGTGGGATCAGTCTTGGTGGTAAAAGAAATGGGTGGGGTAGCGGTTACAGAAATGATGAGTATGGAGTCGCAGCCCCACTGGTTGCTGTAGAGAACGGTTTTCTGGTCACCCGGAGCAAGGGTAGAACCGTAGAGGTCGATTGTTTCATCTCCACAAATTTCTACTTCCAGAAAGGTAGAATCAGCGGGTAAAACCGATACCGTAACCAGAAATATTGAGTCGCAGCCATTGGCGTAATTAACGGCTACAAACTGAGCATCGCCTGCCAGTATCGCTTGTCCGGCAAAGAACGCATAATCACCCGGACAGGCTGCCAGTTCTACCAGGGTGGTGTCCAGTTCAACCGCTGAGACGGAGACAAACACAAAGGAATCACAACCAAATTGATTTTGCAGTTCCAGGGTCAGTATATCACCGGCAGCAAGCGTATATCCCTGGTAGTCAACGAGACCCGTGGGGCAGGTTTCCAACTCAACCAACGTGGTGTCAGCGGGTATGATGGCTACCGAAACCAGGATCGTAGAATCGCAACCATCGGAGAAATTGATAGAAACCACTTGCGTATCTCCAGCCATGACAGTGTGCCCGCCGTAGGTCACGCTGTCCCCTGCACAAACTGCAAATTCGACAAGCCCGGTATCCAGGTTCACAGATTCGACCTGAACAATTACGAGTGAATCACAACCGATTGCGCTCGTTAGGTTTACCCAGGCGGAATCACCAACGGCCAAAGGAATACCATTATAAAAAGCCAGGTCCTCCGGGCAGGTGGTGATAGTCAGAAAGGTGGTATCGAGCGGGGCTGCGTTGACCGAAACTATTACAATGGAGTCACAACCCTGAGGGGTTGTAAAATAAAAAGTGTCCTGATCGCCGGCAAAAAGAGATATGCCGTTGAAATCTACACTTTGACCGGGACAGGATGTCAGGCTAACGCCCGTTTCAATGGCGATAGAATCACATTGCCCGATCATTTGTGCCGGACCAACAATTAAAAAGATACCCCAGAAGGCAAGCCCAAACCAATTCATATACCTACTATTTTCTAAATATGTGTGAAAAAGAAAACCATATGCCAGGAAGGCATCATCAGGGTGAGTAGGGATATGTTACTAATGGGATGGGAAATTTTTTCCTTTTTTACAAAAATAGCACCAGAAAGAGGGAGCAGTGTGCGCTTTTATCCAAAGTGTAAATATAGCAATTATTTTAATATAAAAAAGGCTGGCAGTAAATTACAGGAAATTTAGGAGGAAATAGGTTTCATTCCTGTAAGTTGTTTTTAAAAAAAATACTGAATGATGGCGGGCATCATCCTTTACCGGACCATCACAGAGCTGGATGGTTTTGGAAAAATGTATTAACGCTTGTAGCGGTAGGTAATACGGCCTCTGGTCAGGTCGTAAGGCGACATTTCAAGAGCAACTTTGTCGCCAGGAAGGATACGGATGTAGTGCATGCGCATTTTGCCGGCAATGGTGGCGAGTACCACGTGTTCGTTTTCTAATTTAACTCTGAACATAGTGTTTCCTAATGCTTCAGAGATGACACCGTCTTGCTTGATGATATTTTGTTTGGACATAAAAAGATATTAGAATTTCCAAAGGAACAACTTTGAAAAGCGTAGCCAGGGGAAGAAAATAGAAGCCAGCTTTTGCAAAAAATCAGATAATTCGCAGAGATGACTGAAATATTGACTGGACCCTGATACTGTTAAAAAATAAATAGAAAGGAAAAAAGGTGGTAAAAAAGCAAAAGAAAAAAGTAGGGAAGCTGAAAAACAATGGGTTACAACAACAACTTGTACGTATCTAATCCTGCTAATTTAAAACTGGGTAAATTTTCCCTTACCAAGTGGTGGCGAAAGTACGAAAATCCGGGAAAAATCGGAAACTACAATTTGTCTGTGAAAGTCCCGGCAGCTACCTTTACCAAAAATAAAAACATGAAATTACTCAAAAAGTTGTCCATCGCGCTGGTGCTCATTTTGCTGGCAACTTCCGGAGCTGCCTGGTTTTTTCTCCAATCCAGCTCACCCAACTACGACAAAGATGTAGATCTGGCTGGTCTGCAGGCGGATGTGACAGTTCGTTTTGATGAATATGCCATTCCGCATATCTATGCTGATAACGAAAACGATGCTTACCGGGCGATGGGCTATCTGCACGCCCAGGAAAGGCTCTGGCAAATGGAATTAATCCGGAGGATTGCCCCGGGCCGCCTGTCTGAAATCTTTGGCGAAGCGACTTTATCGACCGACCGTTTTTTCCGGATGATTGGTCTTGCCGGTTATTCAACTGAATCGGTGCAACACTTTAAGACCGAATTGGCACCGGAGATCCGGGAAAACGTCCTGGCCTACCTGGATGGCATCAACCAGTTTATTGACCATGGCCAAACACCGTTGGAGTTCACGATCATAGGATTGGAAAAAACGCATTTTACGCCGGTTGATGTTTACAATATCACGGGGTATATGGCTTTTAGTTTTGCCATGGCACATAAAACAGAGCCGATCCTTAGTCATATTGCAGAAAAATATGGCAGTGGCTATCTGGCGGATCTTGATGTTCACGTGGATAGCAATTCGACCGTGATCAACAGCGGGGTAGGGGCAAATGGACTGGAAGGGCTATCCTTACAGGTGCAGGAATTGATGGAAGGGCTACCGGTTTCCTCATTTATCGGCAGCAACAGTTGGGTCTTGTCTGCAAACAAAACCAGCACCGGCCAGGTGATCCTGGCGAACGATCCGCATATAGGCTTTGCTCAGCCCTCGGTTTGGTATGAGGCACACCTGTCTACACCTACTTATGAAAAATACGGCTA
>JBFIJS010000438.1:0-4421 GCA_041600595.1 Saprospiraceae bacterium
ATCCGAACGTTGTTTCCCACTTTCTACCACCTGAAAGGATAATCTCCACTTTTCTCGTAGCCCACTAATACCTGGATCAGATTTTCGCTGTTTTTTCCCTGATTTTGACAAGAAGTGTCAAAATGTGGGAAGCTATTGCCGCAACAGAGACGATAATGGGCATCGAAAACGACAATTATCCAAATTTTGGCAATTATTATGTTTCAAAAATGATACATATTGTTTTGCACTGTGTAAAACATTAAGGTTTTTCACAATGTGGAAAACTTTTTCTCACAAAAAGTGGGAGAAAGTGGGGAGTAATGGAGGGAAGTGATTACTTTTGGACTGTATTTTGACAATGATTGAGATAATATGTACCAAATCCTTGGGGAGTTCCCCTGTAAAATTGACAACAAAGGGAGGCTGAGGCTTCCTTCAGGTTTGCTCGACCAGCTACCGCAGGATGAGCGTGACCTTTTCGTTATCAATAGAGGTTTTGAGGGTTGTCTCAATCTTTATCCCAAAAAAGTTTGGGATGAAAAAACGGTGCAAGTTAACAAATTAAATGATTTCGACCTGAATAGCCGTCGTTTCAAGCGGGCCTTCCTCAATGGGGCTTCTCATCTGAAGAAAGACGGAGCCGACCGGGTAAATCTGCCAAACACCCTGCTCGAGTTTGCAGGCATTGAAGGAGATGTAATTCTGGCGGCCGTCAACGACAGGGTAGAGGTGTGGTCAGCTAAGCAGTGGGAAGCTCAGATGGAGATCGACCCTGCTGAATTTGCAGCTCTGGCCCAGCAGACCTTAGGAGGTTCTGGGAAAGAGGAATCAGAACTTGCACAATAACGAGTAAACCAATGGACTACCACCTCCCCGTCATGGCAGAAGAATGTATCGAGGCGCTGGCTATCCGGGAAGACGGATGCTACCTGGATGCGACATTTGGAGGTGGTGGACACAGTAAATTAATATTGAAAGAGTTGGGGGAAAACGGGCGGCTGGTGGCTTTTGACCAGGACGATGATGCGCTTCGGAATCTTATTGATGACAAGCGTTTTATTTTCTGCCATCACAATTTTCGTTTTCTCAAAAAATTCCTGCGGCTGCATGGCATCGAACAAGTCGATGGTATTTTAGCCGACCTCGGTGTTTCCTCTCATCAGCTGGATGAGGCAGAAAGGGGTTTTTCCTACCGGTTCGATGCCGCATTGGATATGCGGATGAATCAACAGGATGGAACCACGGCAGCGGAGGTGTTGAATAACTATTCCGTGTCGGAGCTGCAAAATGTTTTTGGGAAATACGGCGAGGTCAGGAATGCCAGGTCGCTGGCGCAAAAGATCGCAGAATCACGTGGAGTGAAACCGTTACAAACCATTGCTGATCTTTTGCAGGTGGTGGATCCAATGGTCAGGGGGCAGCGCAACAAGTATCTGGCGCAGGTTTTCCAGGCCGTTCGGATCGAGGTGAACGATGAAATGGGGGCCTTGCAGGAATTTTTGGAGGCCTCGCTCGAAGTGTTAAGCCCCGGTGGGCGATTGGTGGTATTGTCTTATCACTCGCTGGAAGACCGGATGGTTAAAAATTTATTGAAAACTGGAAATGTTGAAGGAAAGGTCGTCAAGGATTTTTATGGAAAGATAGATCGGCCTTTTGAGTCCTTATATAAAGGTGTTAGAACGGCCTCGGAAGAAGAGATGGCAAAAAACCCGAGGTCAAGAAGTGCTAAACTAAGAGTTGGAATAAAAAAAGTTTAATGTGTTATAGTTGGTTGATCGGCTCAACAGCCAGTAAACCCTGTAAGTTGGAACACAAGTAATCTGATTTAAAGCAAGTTTGATGGCTAGTAAGAAAATTTCATACGGGAACTATTTTGCTTTTGGAAGCATGAGCGCCTCGCTCATTCTAAAGAACTTACCCTTTGTGATGTTCCTGGGATTTCTCACCGTCATCTATATTGCCAACACTCATTTTGCAGAAAAACAAATCCGGCAGATACAAACCCTGCAGCAAGATGTCAAAGAGCTGAAGCGACAATACAATTCTCTCAAATCGGAAAACATGCTGAAAAGCCGTTTAGCCGAAATTGAAGAGGGGGTTGAAGGGCTCGGACTAACTAAAAAAGCAGGGGCTATCAAGCGGATTATCGTTGAAAAATAAAGTGGCTCGCATCGATGGGTTGGCACAGTGCCAATTGCTTGATGCCGGCATACAAAAGAGAAATGGCTTTCACCGTCAAAAACGAAGTACTGGTTAGGGTCTATGCCGTATTGGCTGTGATCATCGTGGTGGCTTTGGCTATTGCCCACCGCACGGTCCAGATTTCCGTTATGGAGGGAAAAAAATGGCGGGAAAAAGGCGAATCTTTATATATAAAGGAAGTGCCGGTCGAGGCGGAAAGAGGGAATATCCTGACTCAAAACGGCAATTTGCTGGCTACTTCCATGCCGTTCTTTGACATAGCTTTCGATCCAAATTCATCCGGGATGGATTCAACGGATTGGAACCTGCACCTCGACAGCCTGGCTTTTTGTATCGCTACGTTTATCGACCCATCCTTCACGCCCGGAGGTATGCGGGAGTATTTAGAAGAGAAAAGAAATGAGGTAAAAAAATACTTTCAGGAGTCAAGGGATGCCGGTAAGCGTTACATAATGATCAAAAAGGATGCGACCATTGAAGAGAAAGAACTCATCTGCAGCTTTCCGCTCTTCAATCTCGGGCAGTTTAAAGGCGGGTTGATCATTCAGCCAAAGTACAAGCGGGAGCGACCATTTGGTTTGCTGGCCAACCGTACCATCGGCTACGTCAAAGGCGATTCCATTAATGTCGGACTGGAAGGTTATTTTGATGAATACCTGAGCGGTGATGAAGGTACCCACATGATGTACCGCGTCGGAAATGGCGTTTGGATTCCTCTCGCTGATCTGGCTAAAATCGAGCCCAAGCCCGGAATGGACATCATGACGACCCTCGATATGGACGTACAGGCCATTGTGGAAAATGCCATGCAAAAAGCCATGCGCAGGCACCGGGCCGAATACGGGACAGCGATCGTGATGGATGTAAAAACCGGTGCTATTAAAGCCATTGCCAATCTGGACTGGCGAAAAGACGGCAGCCTGTGGGAGAATTATAACCATGCTATCGGGACCATTGTGGAACCGGGTTCCACCTTCAAGTTGGCATCGATGCTGGCGCTGTTGGAAGATGGGCTGATCGACCTCAATGACAGTATCGACCTGGAGCAGGGCCGCACCATCTATTATGATGTCGAGCTGGAAGATGCAACTCCTCACACGCTGAATAACACCACCGTCGAACAGGCATTTGCCATGTCTTCCAATGTGGGGATTTCCAGGCTGGTGCATAATAACTACGCCACTAACAATAATTCAGATCGGTTCATTGACCGGCTAACCAGTTTTTACCTTGACTTGCCTACCGGCATCGAAATCAACGGAGAGCCAGTTCCGTATTTCAAAAAAGCATACAGTGAAGAGGATGGCTGGAGCGGTACGACCTTGCCGTGGATGTCGATCGGCTACGAAATGGCGCTGACTCCTTTGCAGATGCTGGCCTTTTACAATGCTGTTGCGAACGACGGTGTATATGTAAAGCCATTCATCGTGACGGAAGTGCAGCAGTACGGAGAGGCTGTCAAACGGTTTCCGGTCACGGAAGTAAAAGGTCGCATTGCCTCCAGGAAAAATATCAAATCTGCCCAACGTTTGCTGCGGGCAGTGGTGGACAGCACCTACGGAACGGCTTATGCCTACCGCTCTGATCAGTTTAGTTATGCTGGCAAAACCGGAACGACCCAATTAGGGTACCAACGTTTGGAAAACAAAACCAAAGTCAGAGGATACCAGGCGTCATTTGCCGGTTATTTTCCGGCAGAGAACCCCGTTTATTCCTGCATGATTTTGATCAGCAGCCCTAAAGATGGCGGCTACTATGGCAGTCAGGTAGCATTGCCGGTCTTTAAAGAAATAGCGGAAAAGACTTTCCGCACCAATTTGGAACTCTATCCGGTGGTCAACGAAACTCCGATCGCCGATCTGGACAAAAGAAGGATGCCTGATTTTGATGCCGGTCATGTGGGCGATATGAAATCCGTCCTGAGGAGCCTGGGCGTGAAATACCACAACCGCTCCGACGAAGACTGGGCGATTATCCGGGCCAATGAACCGGATTCACTCAAACTGATCAAGCGGCCTGTCAGCAAACGCCATGTGCCCAATGTTTTAGGAATGGGATTGAGAGATGCCCTTTATCTGCTGGAAAACAGGGGGCTTGAAGTTCAGGTCAACGGTAATTACGGAAAAGTAAAACAACAATCTATCAAACCCGGGACAAAAGCCAATGGCCAGACCATTTGGATTCGTTTAGGATGATTAGAGCTTACGCTAAAGCTTTTATTAATACCTCGTTCATTG